>CAYMXK010000351.1:0-5198 GCA_964393915.1 uncultured Prolixibacteraceae bacterium | reverse complement strand
CGCATGGAGGGGAGATCAGGATTGAATCAAAGAATGGAGAAGGAACGGAGTTTATCGTTCTACTTCCCCAGACATCATATTTGACTTAAACCATGTTAAAAACAAACTATGGAAAATTGTGCTCTTTTTGATTCATGCAAGGTATTTTGTTTTCGAATCATCTTCATCATAAGCATGTATGTTTGCCTGGTTCCGGTTCAGGTACTAGGAATCGGGGAATCCTTCGAACAACAGGGAAGACCTTTTATCCGGAATTACACCATGAAAGAATATCGCGCCCAGCAGCAGAACTGGGCCATTGCCGAGGACAGGCAGGGATTGATATTCTTCGGAAACAGCGGAGGGTTGCTATCATATGACGGCCACAACTGGGAACTGAAGAAACTTCCAATCATGCGGGATATGGTAACGGACAATGCAGGGAGAATATTCATGGGAATGGAAAATAACCTGGGCTATCTTGAAACCGATTCGGCAGGTGACTACCAGTTTCACTCCCTTAAGCCGCTGCTACCCCGGGAATATCAAAACCTTACTCCGATTTATTCCGTGATCAACCTGAATGGAAAAGTTATTTTCCAGACCAACGAATACCTGTACATATACAGTGACGGCCAATTCAAAATCATTCCCTCCGAAACGGAATTTCGCGGTGCTTTTAAGGTCAGGGACAGGTACTTTGCCAGGGATACAAAAACAGGTATTTTTTATCTTGAAAATGACACGCTACGTTTGCTGGAAGGCAGTGAAAAGTTGGGGGACGAACGCATTTACGCAATGCTCCCTTACGGAAAGGAAGATGTATTGATCATCACCAGGTCAAAGGGATCATTGGTTTATTCCCCCAGCAGCCCCCAAAAATACTTCATTCCGGAAGCGTTCTATGAGTTGAACACCTTTCTCGCTGCCAACTGGCCTTATTGCGGTATTGTACTTCCCGACGGGAATTACGCAGTGGGTACGATAACAGCCGGGATTGTTGTCTTTTCAGCCGATGGTACGATCAGGAATGTTTTCGATAAGAAGTCCGGCCTCCATGACAATACGGTTTACGACATTTACTGCGATAAAAACAGGAATCTTTGGGCCGCCCTTGATAATGGTATCAGCCGCATTGAATACGAACTTCCTTTTGTTCATTATACAGAACAGGAAGGACTGCTGGGATCTGTCCTTTTCGTAAAATACTTCCGGGAGCAACTGTACGTTGGCACCGGCCAGTATCTCCATCTGATGAACCCTGATGGTTCCTTTGGGATTGTTCCCGACGTAAATGGACAGAGTTTTGACCTGATAGAGGCCAAAAACACCTTATTGCTGGCCCAAAATCCGGGAGTATATGAAGTCAGGGAAAACCAGGCTTTTCTCATCCCCAATTCCAACAGAACTTCAGCAACCTGTTTCGGAACTTTAAGAAATCATCCAGAACACCTTTTTGTTGGTGGAGATGTAGGATTTGGCCTGATCCGTTATAATGGTATTTCATGGGAATGGGCCCATCGCATCAAAGGCTATAACTTTCCGGTTTACGCAATATGGGAAGATCCAACGGGGGATTTTTGGTCGTCGTCCTTAAGCAGTCTCTATAAGATCAGGTTTAATGAGGCGCTCGACAGTGTGGTTTACTGGGAAGAATACCCCGCGGGAAAGGGTCTGCCCCATGAGAACGGATTGCCGTTCCGTTTGAATTCGGGGGAGGTAATCATCAGCACAGAAACAGGCATATTCCGGTATGTGGCTGAAGCAGATAGTTTTATCCGACATCCGGATTTTTCAATGATCAACGGAAAAGTCACGACCTTTGTGCAGCAACCCAACGGAGATATCTGGTTCGAGGAATCATTAGGTAATTTCACTTACCACAAAGGAGTATTGAGATTTCAAAACGGGAAATATGAAGCTTTCAAAACTCCTTTTTTAAAATTCAACGATACCAATTGCAATGAAAGCCCCCCAAACATTTGTGTCATGCCTGACGGCACGGTTTATTTCGGGACCAACATGGGTTTATTAAAGTATCTGCCGGAAAAAGACCGGGGTTCAAACCGCTCTTTTGATACCCGCATACGTAAGGTATATGCAAAGGACTCCCTGATATATGGGGGAAACCTGAACGTTCCGAATCCTGGAGGAGAGGCGGACAGAACCGAAATACCATGGTCTTTTCATGATTTGATGTTTCACTATTCAGCTACATTTTATGAGGATGCTGAGAGAAACCTTTACAGTTACCGGCTTACCGGTATGGACACTACCTGGTCGAACTGGACCAATGACCATAAAAAGGAGTACACCAACCTTCGGGAAGGTCATTACACTTTTGAAGTGAAATCAATAAACCAATATCTTGAGGAAGGGAATATTGCAGCGTATCATTTTAATATCCTGGCACCATGGTACAGAAAATGGTGGGCCTATCTTACTTATCTTTTTCTGGGTGGACTGGCTTTCTACAGCATTCTCCAGTTCCGGACCCGCAACCTGAGATTGCAAAGATTAGCCCTTGAAAAAACGGTAAGGGAGCGGACAAATGAGATCAGGGAACAGAAAAAAAATGTTGAGAAACTGAGTAACATCGGAAGGGCCATAACCTCCTCTCTTTCTATTGAAAACATCATAAAAACGGTGTATGAAAATGTCAATACGCTGATGGATGCGTCCGTGTTCACCATCGGTCTTTATAATCCTGAACTAAATAGTCTTGAATTTCCGGCAGCCATTGAAAAGGGAGAACTGATACCTGAGTTTTCCATCCCGCTGACCCATGAGAACCGGCTGGCCGTATGGTGTTTCAATAATCGCAGGGAGGTGGTGGTTAATGATTACGCCACGGATTACAGTAAATATGTGGGGAACATAACGGATCCGATCGCGGGGGAAACACCGGAGTCGGTGCTTTACCTGCCCCTGTGGAGCAAGGAAAAGGTAATTGGAGTAATCAGCGCCCAGAGTTTCAATAAGAATGCCTTTACTGATTACCACCTGAACATGCTCCGGAATCTGGCCACCTACAGTGCCATCGCCCTTGAAAATGCCGATGCCTATCACCATCTGGCCATACTGCTTGAAGAACTCCGGACAGCACAGGATCGCCTGATCATCCAGTCGAAGCTGGCTGCCCTGGGTGAACTGACCGCCGGCATTGCACATGAAATTCAGAATCCGCTCAATTTTGTGAATAACTTCTCGGAAATCAGCAGCGAGCTGATGGATGAATTGAAGGAGGAACTGGATAAAGGGAACAGGGATGAAGCAGACTCCCTTATTCATAACATCCGGCAAAACATGGACAAGATAAGTTACCATGGAAAACGCGCAGATTCAATCGTTAAAAATATGCTCATGCATTCACGGAGCACCAGTGGCCTAAAACAGATTACCGATATCAACAGCCTGTGCGATGAGTACTTCAGGCTTGCCTACCATGGATTACGGGCTAAGGACAAATCATTCAATGTAACCATGAAGACAGATTTTGATGCTACTCTGGAAAAAGTGAATGTGGTTTCCCAGGATATTGGAAGGGTAGTCCTGAACCTGATCGGCAACGCATTCTTTGCAGTTGCTGAAATGAAACATAGAAATCCGGAGGATTATGAGCCCACTGTCTGGCTCAATACAAAAAAGATAAACGGCAGATTTGAGATTTGCGTAAGGGATAACGGGATAGGAATACCGGAGACTATCCGTGACAAAATCTTCCAACCCTTTTTCACCACCAAACCCACCGGGCAGGGAACAGGGTTGGGGCTATCGCTGGCCTATGATATTGTGAAGGCGCATGGCGGGGAGATCAGATTAGAATCTAAAGAGAATGAGGGAACAGTGTTTATTATTCAAATCCCATTTAATTAAATCAGGGCAACCATTTAATCCTGTAAATCAGGGTTCAGACATTTTTACCCTTTATAGGTAATACCCAGCAGTGTAATGTCATCCGATTGTGCTGCACCATCGGCAAAATCATTCAATTCGGTAAACGACTTTTTTACAATGGCTTCAATCTGAAGGCTCAGACTTTTATTTAGAAAATCTTCGAATTTTTCTTCTCCGTAAGCGGTTTCTTCCTGGTTAAAAGCCTCAACGACGCCATCCGTATATAGCAAAAGACGGTCTCCATTCTTCAGCTGAATCTTTTTTGATTCGTAGATAAAATCATCCAGAACCCCGAGCGCCAGACCATTGGTCATTTCAACCTTGCTGATGCCGCTGGCCGACAGCAGATACGGCGGATTGTGGCCGGCATTCACGTATTCCGCCTCACCGGTTTGTGTATTCAGTATCCCGTAAAAAACAGTCACAAACATCGAAGAAACACTTTCCCTGCAGAGCAGATTATTTACATAGTGCATACAATTACTCGCGGAATCGCCTTTAAGCCCGGTCGCGCGGATCAGTGTGCGGCTGACTGCCATAAACAGGGCTGCAGAGATTCCTTTACCCGACACGTCGCCAATGACAAAACCCAGCCGGTGGCCATCAATCATAAAAAAGTCATAAAAATCGCCACCTACTTCATTGGCGGCAACCATGGAGGCATAAATATCGAAGCTGGACTCACCCGGAAATGGTGGAAACTTTTTAGGCAAAATGGCCTGCTGTATATCACGCGATATGTTCAGATCATGCTGAATTGCTGCCAATTGTTCATGTTCATTCAGCCATTGCCGTATCGCGAAAATTTCGTCAAGGGTTTTATTAATGGTTATCTCAAGGTCTTCAAAGTTGACTGGTTTGGTGATAAAATCAAAAGCGCCCCGGTTCATGGCTGTCCGGATATTGTCCATATCGCCGTAGGCCGACACAATCACGGTTTTAAGCCCTGGCTTATTAAATTCCTTTAACCTTGACAACAATGTCAGCCCATCCATTTCGGGCATGTTAATATCGGAGAGTACCAGGCCAATATCCGGAAATTCGGAAATTTTACCGAGTGCTTCCAACCCGTTAAACGCAAACTCAAAATCATAGGTTTTTTCACGGATATGGCGGCGGAACTTTTGCCGGATCATAGACTCCATGTCGGGTTCATCGTCAACAACCAGAATTTTAATTGTGGTTTGTAAAGATTGGCTCATAAACGGGTAATTTATAATTGTTTAAGAAAATCAGTCAACTTCTGTTATTCATCCTAAAATTAAAAAACAAATTTTACATCTGTTTGTTTTTAGTATTACAAATTTATAGTTAACTGAATA
>CAYMXK010000350.1:404-5212 GCA_964393915.1 uncultured Prolixibacteraceae bacterium | reverse complement strand
GGATTTCGATTACATTGGCATTCTTCCGGCTTACAGTAACTGAATTCAGATCTTTCAGCTCCTCTTTCTGGTAAAAAAAATAGAAATTACCCTTCGCCTCAATCTCTTTGAACAGCTCAATGATATTTTTGCCGCTCATGCTGATATCGAACCGGGTGCTCTGCGAGTAGCTCGTAGCACTCATAGCAACAAGTGACACGAAAAATAATGTAGCAGTCAATTTCATTTTCAGTAAATTTTTCTCAAACCTCCGGGCGATCCCGGTAGGAATTGTTAGTTTTTTCATAGATTTGAATGATTTTAATAAATACTCCTATTTGTTAAGTCGCTGAACGGCGGGTATGTGGGGCATATCCGCCGTATTGGTTTTACTCCTGATTAGTTTTTACATAGGCAATTATTTTTTGCTGATTAGTACCGAATCCTTCCTGTTTATGTTATTACTGTATTTAACCCTTACCGGAAGTAAGAGGGTAAAGGCCTTTACAATCTGGTCGAGGGGTTTATTTTTCAGTATCGTACCTGAAAAACGGTACTCACCAATTGATTGATCCGAGAAAATGATTTCAACATTGTACCACCGTTCCAGTTTTGTGGCAACATCCGACAGGCGCTCATCCTCAAATACGATCTTCCCTTCTGTCCAGCTCATGTAAAAACCGGTGTCCACTTTTTTGAGGATGCCTTCCCGCGAATCCCCTTGCAGGGTCAGCTGCTCAGAAGGCTGCAACTGTGCGATTTTCTTGCCATTGAGCGTATTGACTTTTACACTGCCTTCCACCAGGGTTACTTCACTGTAATCCTCTTCTTTAAAAGAAACCACATTAAAGGAAGTCCCGAACACTTCTACCTCGCTGTCTTTTAGCCTGACTTTAAAAGGCACATCACCGGGCCTGACCCTGAAGTATGCCTCCCCGTTGAGGGAAACATCGCGCGAAATTTCCCCGAAGTTGCTTTCATACCTGAGGGTCGTCCCGGAATTGAGCCACACTTCGGTGCCATCAAACAGGGTAACCTGCGACATCTGGCCTAGCGGGACGGATATTTCAGATATTCCGGCGGCACGTGGAACTATTTCTTCCTGCCGGTTAAGCAGGAGACCGGCTCCGAGGGCAAAAACCACAATAGCTGCGTATTTTGAAACCGATAAGAGAAGTCTGATTTTTTTTCCTTGCAGGTAGCCGGTTATCCGTCCCCACGACCTGGCTGAAGCATCCTTTTCACGGTAAGGAAGGTACTTCAACCTGTTATGCAGCTTCTCTGCATTGGCCAAAATGCCTATGTTTTCCTCCTGCTTCAGGACAATGTCCAACTCGGCAGCTTCCTCTTCACTCAATTCGCCGTGGATTTTTCCCGCAACGAGTTCCCAAATTTTATTTTCGTTTTCTTCCTTCATTTCTTTTAAATACAACCTCAGGTTTTACAGGATTTCGACCTGCCGGAGTCTGGATATCCGTTTTTGCCGGAATTGTCGTGCCTAAATTCCCATTTTACCTCAGTTACATATAAAGACGTAATTTTCTTCCGACAGGGTGACAGCATATCCGGGTTTTTTTGAAAATAATTGATCATGAGAGCCGGCCTTGATTACAGGGCAAATCATTTCGGTATTTCAAACTAACGGAACAATGTTAAAAACTCTCTTGGAATAAGGCTTTTGCGGAAGATTTGCCCAGGAGGGGAAATTGTTTTAAACTTTTATCTTCCCCTTCCTGAAAAACAGGAAAAGGACGAAATCACCTGGTCCCAGGGTTTCCCGCAGAAAGCGGTATGCCCTTGCGATCTGGGTTTTTACCGTGTTCTTCGTGATGCCCAGTTTTTCTGCGATCTCGTTGTACGACAATGCGTCAAAAACCGCCATTTCCAGAATCCGGTGCCGCTGTTCGGGCAGTTTTTCGAGAGCGGCATATAGTTTTGCATAGGGCCTGAAATTATCAAAAGCAGCTTCCTCCGCTATATCGGGCAGGTTGCCCAGGGTTTGGGTAACTAGCTGTTTATGCCGGTAATGGTCAATTATTGAATTCCTCAGCATCAGGAAAAGATAGCTTTTTAAGGATACCCTGATTTCTATTTTGCTGCGGCTCTCCCAGATGTTTATGAAACAGTCGGATACAAGTTCTTCGGCCAGCAATGGGTCATTTACCGACTTCCGGGCGAAAAGCAGCATCTGATAAAAATATTTATCGTGCAACTTTTTCAGGGCTTGCCTGTCGCCCGACTGAATTTCCTGCCAAATCAGTTTATCTTCCAGTTTAATTGAGTTTATTGTACAAATCTAAAGAATAAATTCAATTATTGAATTTTGTTTCAAAGATCTGTGAACAGGTGGGGGGAAATCAATGCTGACCAGTCGTAAGCCCTGAATTTCGGGGGATATTTGTGCACTTCATCCAGAAACAACCAGCTGACATTGTATTTGATCAGCTCTTCTGCCAGGCCGACGATGGAATGCGTGTACATCAGTGGTTATTTCAGGATGTTCGATACTGCATACAGCGGGATAACCCGTATCTGGTCATAAGCGGAGAAATTCTCCAGCGACAATCTCAGACCCCACGGGGATTTTTTTTCTTTCAAAAGCCGGTACATGCTTTGCATTTTACCCGGGATGGAATTGGGATGTTTTTGGGAAATAAAGTTATTTATCCTTGTAATGCCCACTGGCATTGAGGATAATTACGATTAACTGTTCCTCTTCGATACGATAAACCAGGCAATAATGTGTAGCTCATAATCCGAGAAGCTCATTGATATCTTCTTTGGGCAGGGTGATCAAATTTCCCTTCTTAGCCTGTTCAAGCGAGTGCATTATGCGGGCTTTGACTTCCGGATTGGCAAGAAAACGATCTTCCTTGGATATGGGTGTCAAAATGTAGCTTGGTTGATTTTATAAATTCAGCAGCCATTTCCATACAGGGATGACTTCAATCTTTTTGCCACTTATCTCCAACATCCGTTCTGTGTCGCGTGTGATGATCAACAAATGACGACACTCCAGTACTTCTGTAATTTTCAGCAATGCCTTAACTTGCCTTTCAAAAGTTCCGGCGCTGTTGTCAATATCAAAACAAACCTGAATAGCTGTGCCGGTATCGGGCACATAGAAATCGACTTCAATTCCCTTCTTATAAAAATAAACAGCATCATTGCGTCCGTATTTGCGCAACAGATTTATGGCAACCATATTTTCCAACAAAGAAGTATTTCCATCCAACATGAAGAGGTTCAACAGGCCGTTGTCGGTAAAATAATATTTCGGAGCAGTTTCTTTATCCACCAGTTTTCCCGCAATATTCTGTATGGGATTGATAAGCCAGGCATCCCTGGCATATTCCATATAGTTGATAATTGTATTTGTGCCCACCTTTGCCCCGGTAGATGATACGATATTCGCTATCCGGGTAAATGACAAGGGCTGTTTTATACTTTCAGCCAGTTTCTTAAACATTATACGTAACGCAAAGGTATTTTCCACTGCATGACGGGCAGCAATATCACCTAAAAAAATCTTTTGGTAAACACTTGTCAGATAATCTCTTTTCGATGAAAGTTCCGCTCCTTCCGGGAATCCTCCAAAATAAAAATAGTCATTGAACTTTCTCAGAATTTCGGCTTTGGCTTCAGTAGATGCCATGGAGTTTGGAGTTATACGAATATCGTTTGCGGCCAAAAACTCCATGAAATCGTATGGATAAACATCGACAGGGATATAGCGTCCTCCCAGGGTTGACTGAATGTCCTGGCTCAACATTCCGGCATTGCTCCCCGTGATATAAACCCTGTGTTTGGTATCGGCCATCCGGCGGGCAAATTTTTCCCATCCCAATATATTTTGTATCTCATCAAGAAATAGAATGGGTTTTTTTCCATACATTTCCCAATGAACCTCTATCAACAGGTTCAGGTGTTCTGCCCTCATCCCAGTAAGCCGTTCATCCTCAAAATTGATATAGAGCATCTCATCCCACTGGATCCCCATTTTTATCAATTGTTGCATTCGCTGATAGAGCAGATAGGATTTTCCTGCCCGCCGGATACCTGAAAAAACATAATTACCAAATTCCTCAAAAGTAAAATCCCGCGGAATTACCTTGTATTTGCGAACTTCTGTCTGGTTGTCGGCAATAACTACTTTAAGTATATTCTTATTCATAAATTATATCTGTGCTGTGAATAGCACAAATATAATTCATTATTATTTTATACACAAAACAAAAAATATGTATTATCATTCTATTGACAATATAATAAATGTTTTTTTCTAAATGAAGTTGACTACGGGAATACTTTGTAAATATCTTTACTGTGGACTAACCTGGCAAATTCAACAATGTCTTTTTCAATAAAAATGCCAATCCGGTTTTCATCCTCCGGAAAGGGATTTCATTACCTGTTCCCTCGATACTTTTTCAGTTCTGTTTGCCTGCTTCATCAATTTTGATAGTCCAAGATCTTCACGCTCTTCTTTTGTCAAATGTATTGCATTAATACGCATCTTTTTCAGAATGGCTGAAACCAACTGCATTTCGTGTTTGTCCTTAACAGTTACAACTAATGTTTCCATAGCAATCGAATTTGTTTGACACTAAGTTAGTGAAAAGAAAAATGCAATGATGCAGTTTCGGATACTGGTTGGGTAAACCCCGTTTTAGTTGCTATTTTTCCTCTGAAAGAGGCTGTCGAAAAGCTTGTATTAAGCTGGGTGATATATACAGCAGATCACAGTAAGCCAACAAGATGCTTGTTGAAGAGCATGCTATGGTAGATGTTTTTAACATCAACTTAAAGGTCTCGTGCAATCGTGATTC
>CAYMXK010000350.1:0-394 GCA_964393915.1 uncultured Prolixibacteraceae bacterium | reverse complement strand
AGCCTACAGATCGCCCCTCCATGAAAGAGATCATCGACTTAATCCATCAACACACAAACTAGGTTTTACTATAGTTAACCAAAAAGTCTGGAGATGTCTTGGTAGGTGATGTAGACGAAGAGCATGATAAGGAGGATGTTTTAACCTCAACCGATGGGCCTCGCCTAATTGTGATTCAAAACAGATCTCCCTTTGGGCAGATCTATTATAAAGCCAGGCTGCTGTCAGATTCACAGACTACCCTGAACCTGATGCGGACTTTGTTCCCTTTTCCGCCACTGCTGCAGGAGGTAAGCAGCTGGGTAATTGCCAGTGGGGCCGATGCCCCTAACAGGGCGGTGCTGGTCAGAAAACTTCTGCGTTTCATGTTGTATATTTTGGTTATAATTCAGAC
>CAYMXK010000349.1:1826-5228 GCA_964393915.1 uncultured Prolixibacteraceae bacterium | reverse complement strand
AGGAGGATGGAAAACTTACCCTTTCCTTCGAATCTATTTTAACGATTGGCGAAGCCGTAGGGCTGATGAAAGATATTCAGATTGTTTTGTGATTCTTGTCCTTTAGCCTTCTGATTCTCCAAGGGCCTGTCTCACTTCCCCGAGCATTCTGGGAAGCTTTTCGAATGGGTCTCCGGCACCGAGGGTTTCGAGGGGCAGATATCCCCTGTAACCCGACTCATGAATTATTTTAAAAAGTTTTGCGTAGTCGGTTTTCTCTACTTGTCCGTTCACATAAACGTTTTCTTTAATCTGCCAGGTTACGGCCAGGTGAATGGTTTTTTTTATCTCTTCGTAAGGATCATGCCGGTAGCTTCCAATATCGAGGTTGAGTCCCAGCCATTCTGAGTTGACCATTTTGAAAATCTTCAGAATATCGTCGGCTGTTTTTATATAGTCCCAGTGGTTTTGCAGAGAAAGCACCACCCCGAATTTTTTGCCATACTCCACACATTCTGAAATATCACGGGCCATCCATTCAAAAACCTTATCGCGTGAAAATGCCTCCGGATTGGTTACGCCCACAAAGATTCTCAGGGTAGGAGCTCCCATCCGGGCGGCAGCTTCAATCCATTTCTTCACGAGGAGAACTTCATCTTTTCTTTTGGCCGGATCAGCCAGGGTAAAATCATTGCGTAGCCCGGTGCCGCTGATGTCGATCCCCAAAAGGAAGGCCTGCCTTTTAAACCGGCTTATATAATCGTTATCGGGAACTTCGGGATATCCGGGGAAATAATATCCTGTCGGATCGATCGCATCGATGTTGTGCGCAGCGCAAAACTCCAGGACATCAAAGAGGTCAATATCTCCCGAACGTAAAGGGGTATTGAAGGAGTAACAGTTCAGGCTGAGCCTTAATTTTGCAGGAAAGGGCGGGCGAACTCCCGGTGACTGGATCCCGCCTGCTAAAAGCGGAAATGCTGCTGCGGTTGCCAGGGGCACAAGGCCCAGTTGCTGAATGAATTTGCGGCGGGTGGATGATGGTTTCATACTTTATCTGATTAGGAGGATAAAGATAGGAATAAATCGCATTCCGTAAAATACCATTATCTTTGCGGTTAGAGTTTAAAAGGAAAAATAATGGCATTAAAATTTTTTCACCTGCAAAGGGCAAAACAGTTTAATATCCCTTATCGTTTTTACGATCCCAGCAAGGAAGACCGTGACGACAGGGAGAGACGCATCAAAGAGGAGATGGGTATTCATGAAGCATTTGATCCCAACAAACCTTTCAAAGCCAATGTAAAGGGACAATTCCGGCAGTCGATGGGGCGTTCGTCCAAAACTGCCGAAGAGGCCCGGCGCACCAGCAACTTCAGGCTCATCATACTGATCGCCATCCTTTCACTTGTGGTCTATCTGGTATTCATCCGGTAATCCCTGATCGTGTGAGTGATATTATCAGATTATTACCCGATTCGGTGGCCAATCAAATTGCTGCCGGTGAAGTTATACAGCGGCCTGCCTCAGTTGTAAAAGAGCTGGTTGAGAATGCCCTTGATGCCGGCGCCGCTGAAATTCTGGTTCACATTAAAGATGCAGGAAAAACGCTGATCCAGATTACCGACAACGGCAATGGCATGTCACCCACCGATGCACGGATGGCCTTTGAGAGACATGCCACTTCTAAGATTCGTTCTGCAAATGACCTTTTTGCCATCCGCACAATGGGTTTTCGCGGAGAAGCGCTGGCCTCGGTGGCTGCCATTGCCGATGTGGAAGTGCGAACAAAGCAGCAGGGTGATGAAACCGGCACTTTCCTTCATATAAATGCTACCAGGGTAATTGTCCAGGAACCTGTGGCCTGCAACAACGGAACCTCCATCCAGGTGAAGAACCTGTTTTTTAATGTTCCTGCGCGTCGCAAATTCCTTAAATCTGATGCCACAGAGATTAAACTCATTATCCATGAAGTGCAGCGAGTGGCAATTCCAAATCCGGATATCTCATTTTATCTCTACCACAATGGCACTTCCCTCTATGAATTGCCTTCGGGTCACCTGAGAAAAAGGATAGTCGGGTTGTTTGGCAAGTCCATCAATCAGGCTCTCGTTCCCATCGAAAGCACAACTTCTGTAGTTTCCATTGCAGGATATCTGGGATTGCCAAAGTTTGCCCGCAAGACGATGGGCGAACAGTTTTTTTTCGTGAACCGTCGTTATATGCGCCATGGCTGGTTCCACAAGGCGGTGATGCAGGCCTATGAAAAGTTGCTGCCTTCCGATGCTTTTCCTTCCTATTTCATTTTTCTTGAGATTGACCCTTCACAAATAGATATCAATGTCCACCCCACCAAAACAGAAATTAAGTTCGAGAATGAAAATGCAGTCTGGCAAATTTTGAATGCGGCGGTTCGTGAGGCTTTAGGAAAACACAGCGTGGTCCCTTCCATCGATTTCGACCAGGAGGGAAGTGTTGATATACCCATGCCCCTCAGGCCCGGGCAATCTGTCATGGCACCACATATTGAATTTAATCCCGGTTACAATCCTTTCAACGAGTCAGGCCAGCGTACAGGCTTTATGAAGGAACAAATGGGTACCCGTCAGCAATCTGACCTGCGCAACTGGGAGAATCTCTACACCGGGCTGGAGGGATCCCGTAAGCAGTTTGATAATGAGCCACCAGAGGGGCAGGGGAAAATCTTTACCGATCCGCCACTGGCCTATGCAGGGAAAAAAGTTCTTCAGTTAAAGCAAAAATACCTGATCCTGCCGGTAAAATCGGGGATGATGGTAATTGATCAAAAGCGTGCGCAGGAGCGGATATTGTATGAGCGTTTCCTCGAAGTAATGCAAAGCGGACAGGTGGCCACCCAACAAATATTGTTTCCCTATACTTTTGAATTGAACCCTGCCGACGCCAGTTTGTTTATTGAGATACTTCCTGATGTTACCGCATTGGGTTTTGATATCAGGGAGTTTGGCAGAGATACGTTCATTATTAATGGTGTCCCGGGCATCCTTTCGACCTCAACTCCAATTGACCTGGTTGAAAAGTTGCTGGAGGAGTTCAAAAATTCACCTATTGAGGCAAAGAGCAAGGTTCGTGAACAAGTGGCCATTTCACTTGCAAAAGCATCAGCAACAGGTTACGGAGAAGATTTGCAGCCAGAGGAGATGGATCATCTTGTTGATCAGCTTTTCGCCTGCATGTCGCCTAATTTTTCCCCCGACGGGAAGCCGGTTCTTACGATCCTTCCCATTGAGGATATCGAGAAACTTTTTGGCAGATAATAAATATTCAATCATCAATCATCAATCATCAATAATAAATAATAAATCATAATGCAGTACCGACCCATATTTCAGAACACCCCAATGGTAGTCAAAAACCTGATTATCATCAATGTGCTCATGCTGT
>CAYMXK010000349.1:0-1726 GCA_964393915.1 uncultured Prolixibacteraceae bacterium | reverse complement strand
CAGAACACCCCAATGGTAGTCAAAAACCTGATTATCATCAATGTGCTCATGCTGTTGGCCACTTATGCCACGCAAAGTGCCGGTTTCGATTTTACAGAGATGTTTGGGATGCACTATCCTGCATCTGAAAAATTCCGGATACATCAGGTCATAACCCATATGTTTATGCATGGTGGATTTATGCACTTGTTCTTCAATATGTTTGCACTCTGGATGTTCGGCCGGGTGTTGGAAAGTATATGGGGCCCCCGCCGGTTTCTGATCTACTATTTTGTAACCGGATTGGGGGCGGTTGCGCTTCATATGTTTGTCAACCACCTCGAAATTATGTCGATTAAGAATGCAATTGTGGCATTCAATAACACCCCTGCGCCTGAGTTGCTAGAAAAATTTGCAAACAAGCACCTTGGAAGGCCGTCTCCACAGCTGATCGACTTCATCCAGGCATGGTACGATGCACCGGCGTCTTCTTCCTATGCAACTGAGGGGGAACAGATTATGGAGCGAATCCTCAGGATGAAAATGGATATTCCGACAGTTGGTGCTTCGGGGGCAGTGTTTGGAATCTTGCTGGCTTTTGGTATGATCTTCCCCAATACGCAGCTAATGCTGATCTTTCCGCCTATCCCCATCAAGGCCAAATATTTTGTTATTGGGTATGGCGCTATCGAATTGTACCTGGGATTAACCAATTCGGGAGGCAGTATCGCCCATTTTGCCCATTTGGGGGGTATGCTGTTTGGATTTATTCTGATTAAGTACTGGGCCAAAACAACCAACACTTTTTATTAAGGAATTAAATGGATATCTGGAGTGACATAAAAGCTTCCTTTCGTGAAGGATCGGTGATTACCCGGTTAATCTACGTTAACCTGGCGGTTTTTCTTGGATTCAGGATTATATATGTGATTTTTTTCCTGGCGGGCAGGCAATATGCACTGATTGAGTGGTTTGAACTTCCCTCTTCAATCGGCCTTTTGCTGCGGCAGCCCTGGTCTCTGATTTCCTATATGTTTTTGCACTTCGATTTCCTCCATATACTGTTTAATCTGCTGGTCCTTTATTGGTTCGGCCGTATTTTTCTTGATTATTACAGCCAGAAGCAATTGCTGGGGCTCTATTTTATCGGAGGCATTACCGGTGGATTGCTGTATGTTCTGGCTTATAATATTCTCCCTGTATTCAGCAATGTTGTTGCCGGATCATTCCTTCTGGGGGCGTCAGCTTCTATTATCGCCGTGCTTATTGCTGCTGCTTTCCGGGATCCGGACCGTGAGATCCACCTTTTTCTGATCGGTCGCGTTCCCCTGAAATTCCTTGCCCTTTTTATGATCTTCAGTTACATCATCGGGATATCTGTTTCCAATGCCGGTGGAAATATTGCCCATCTCGGCGGAGTCCTTGCAGGGTATTGGTTTGTTGCCAGGCAAAGAAAAGGCCGCGACATCACTTCCGGCATTTCAAAAGTCATCGATGGGATTGCTGGTATCTCGAAACAAAGGCGAGATTTCAGGGTGATACATAGACAACCTCCCCGTGACGACTACGAATATAACCGTCAGCGCATGGCCGATCATGAGGAATTAAACCGCATTCTGGATAAAATCGCCAGGGATGGATACGAAAGCTTAAGCCGCAGTGAAAAGGAGACCCTTTTTAAGCATGGAAAATAAATCTACTCTTTCCAGGGCCATTTTACACAATCCTTAACTTCGGGGAACAATAC
>CAYMXK010000348.1:0-5263 GCA_964393915.1 uncultured Prolixibacteraceae bacterium | reverse complement strand
GCATGACCACACCTGTATTTATCAGTTTGAAGAGAATGACATTGTGTTGCCAATTACTGTTCTTGAGGAACTCGATAAATTTAAGCGGGGCAATGATCTGATTAACTACCAGGCCCGTGAATTTGTGCGCCTGCTCGATGAAATTGTCGGCGACGAACTCTTTAACGGGGGCAAAGTCCTCGGCACCAACATGGGCAAGCTGCGCATCGAAACGGGGAAACCCTTTTCTGAAGAATTAAAGAACTCGTTCAGGGAGGATATTCCGGACCACCATATCCTGGCCATAGCCGAGTGGACCGCCACCAAGAACCCGGATCGCAAAACCATTCTGGTTTCCAAGGATATCAACCTGAGGATGAAAGCCAAATCGCTGGGGATACAGGCTGAAGATTACAAAACCGACCAGGTACACGACATCAACCTTTTAGACAAGGCTGTTGCTACTTTCGAAAATTTCAGTCCGGAGATAATTGAGAAACTTTATCATGAAGGCTCTATCAGCCTGCTGGAGATGAACTGGCAGTATACGCCTGAGGCCAACGAATGTTTCATCCTCCGGGGCAATAACTCCAGTGTTCTGGCACGTTTCGATGCAGCCAACAAAAGAATTGTGCGTGTTGAAAAGAAAACCGCTTATGGGATAAAGCCACGCAATGCAGAACAAACCTTCAGCCTGGATGTATTAACCGATTCTGAGATAAAGCTTGTTGCCCTTACAGGGAAAGCCGGGACCGGAAAAACGCTTCTTGCCCTCGCGGCTGCCCTCGAGCAGCACAAACATTTCGAACAGATTCTCCTCGCGAGGCCAATAGTTGCCCTTAGCAACCGCGACCTGGGTTTCCTGCCGGGCGATGCAATGGAAAAAATCAACCCATATATGCAGCCGCTGTACGACAATCTGGGAGTCATTAAACACGTGTTTAATCCGCGAAGTCCGGAATACCAGAGACTTGAGGAACTGCTTAAGGAAGACCGTCTGGTAATCACTCCGCTCGCCTATATCAGGGGAAGAAGCTTGTCGAATGTTTATTTCATCATCGATGAAGCACAGAATCTTACTCCTCATGAGATCAAAACCATAATTACACGGGCAGGAGAAGGCACCAAAATGATATTCACTGGCGACCTTCAGCAGATCGACTCGCCTTACCTCGATATTCGATCAAACGGTTTGTCGTACCTGACAGAAAAAATGAGAAATCAGGACATATTTGCCCATATCAATCTTTTAAAAGGGGAAAGAAGCTACCTGGCAGAGCTTGCAAGTAATTTATTATAGCCGGTTACCTTACGGCTACATAATTTGATAACTTCAATTCGGTACCACAGACAGATAACTAAGGTACCTACGGCAGCCATCTTTTGTTGATGGCTGCTTTATTTTTTTATGAGAACCGGTTTAAAAATTCAAAAGCTTCTCCCAGGGTATCCTCGACAATATCAGAATAAAGGCGATGGTGAAGAAAATGGCAGAAAATTTATGCTTCGAGGCATCGGTTTTCGCCTTTTTGGCCTTCGATTTTCCTATGTGAATTAACGCGAGTGCAATCAGCATAACCAGGATGTGCTCTACCGCATAAAACCTCAGCATTGAATTTTTCATGGCAGCGCCAAAATCCGTGAATGCCACTTTCGTTAAAGGACTAAGAAAAACATAAAGAACAATTCCGATCAGCGCCTGGACATCTGCGAGAATGGAAAAGATGAGACTCCCTTTGCTGTCGGCTGATGTCCATGCATTCTTAGATATTACGCCGACCCACGAACGGGCTATAACATAAATTGCGACCAGGAAAACCACCCAGCTCAGATAGTGATGTACTTGATTAAAGATAATATACATATGTATTCAATTAATTAGTGAAACAATTTCTATTTGCCCGCTAAACTGAAAATCTCATCCAGTTCTGCAATCTGAGCACCGGGGGTACCATCAGGCAGGAGTCCATTGATCAAAGCCTTAGCCACTATATCCCCGCTGATTGGCCTGTATTTCCGGAAGGCAAAACGGGTAACAAACTGCATGGTGGCACTGGCTATTCGCTCGGCAGGACGGCTCTGTTCCCTCTCTCCGGAGAGAATGGAAGGTCGCAGGATAAGACATTGTCTGAAAGGAAGTTGCTGCACCGCATCGTCAAGTTCTCCCTTCATCCTGGAGTAAAAAATGGCAGAATTTGCTGAGGCCCCGGCAGAAGATACCAGTCCATAGGCAGGAACGCCGTTGTCGGCAGCAATTCTTGCAAAGTCATACTGATAAGTATAATCAACCTGGTATTGGGCAGCTTTTGACCCGGCCTTTTTCAAAGTGGTACCTAAGGCCGAGAAAAGGACATCTCCTGTTAACAAAGGCTTCCAGCTTTCAGGCTGGCTGAAATCGATCAGGTGCTCATCGAGGTTGGGGTGCGATATACCACACTTTCGTCTGGCAAATACCCTGACCAATTCTACCTCTTTGTTGTCGAGCAGTTGATATACCAGGGCTTTACCGACGAGTCCGGTTGCACCAATTACATTTACAATTTTCCCCATCATTAATAATTGCTTCCTTTGAAACAAACGGAGGCCACAATGGTTCTTCAGGCACAAAAATTTATCTGTTTTTCATGGGTAAGAATGGTATTACAAACCCTATAAAGCTTTAAATTTACTACTTTTATTGTCTGGCAACAATAGACAATAAGCTGTAAAAACCATCATTTCAGAACTAACTCAACATGTTGAATATTAAAAAACCAACATTTCTCATTGACAAAAATGTATGTATAAAAAACATACAGACCATGGCCGGGAAAGCGCAAAGGCACAAATTAAAATTCAGGCCGCATTTCAAAACGCATCAATCGGCAACCATCGGCAACTGGTTCCGCGATGCCGGAGTAAAGGCCATTACGGTGTCTTCGGTATCCATGGCCAGGTATTTTGCAGATAACGGATGGGATGATATTACCATTGCATTTCCTGTTAATGTCCTCGAGATAAGCGAGATCAATTCTCTGGCAGCCCAAATTAACCTGAATGTTCTGGTTGAAAATGTGGCAGCATTGAATATCCTGAAAAAAATGGTTACCAGCCGTCTGGGAATATTCATTGAAATCGATACCGGTTATCTTCGGTCAGGGGTGGAGGTCAACCGGGTAAATCAGGCAGATGAATTGCTTTCTCTGATGAGAGGGTTCAAATTGCTGGATTTCAAGGGATTTCTCAGCCACACAGGGCAAACCTATTCTGCCAGGACTGTGGACGAGATAAAAGTCAGGCATGCAGATGCCGTTATGAAAATGCGTTCATTGAAGGAGTATTACCAATCCAACTGGAATGATATGGAAATATCATTGGGAGACACGCCAGCCTGTTCGGTATCCAACCGTTTCGAGGGGGTTGATGAAATAAGGCCGGGAAATTTTGTATTCTACGACCTTATGCAGGAGCAATTAGGGGTATGTTCGCGTGAAGAAGTTGCAGCCAGAGTAGTGTGCCCGGTAGTTTCAAGGCATTTGTCACGCAATGAGTTTGTTATCTACGGCGGTGCGGTACATCTATCAAAGGAGTTTATTATTAACCAGTTTTCAAAGCGTTGCTACGGAGCGGTGGGAGCCTGTAACACAGAGACTGCGATACAGGCTGGTGAGGATACCTGGGTCTCCGGTTTGTCGCAGGAGCATGGAATAATCCGTGCCGGATTTGATGACATCAGGGAGTTTAAAATCGGTGGGCTGGCCGAAATTATTCCCGTTCACTCCTGTCTGGCTGCCGATCTTGCGGGGTATTATCTGACAACTGATGGTGAACGCATCGAAAAAATGCCCAAAGGTTATTAAACAGGCAATCTAATCATCAGAGTCGGTTGCTAACCTTAAAGCAAATTGAAGCCAGCTTAAAGTGATTTACCAACTCCCCTACCCTTGTTGAGTAAATCAATCAATACATTCAGCTTATTCCGGATCTCTGTTAACTCTTCGGAGGTCATTGAAGCTGCTTCCAGGCCCTCAGCAAGTTTCAAAGGTATGGAGGCAGCCTCATGGCGAATCTCCTTTCCTTTATCGGTCAGGCTGACAAGCACTTTTCGTTCGTCCTTCCCCGAACGGGTTCGTGAAAGGATACCCTGTGCCTCCATTCGCTTAAGAAGGGGCGTTACCGTGTTGGTATTGAGAATCAGTTTTTGCGAGATATCGTTTACCGAAATCCCATCTTTCTCCCATAAAACCATCAGTACCAGATATTGGGGATAGGTAATTCCCAGCTCATCGAGATAAGGCTGATACTCCCTGATAATTAGTCTTGATGCCGCATATACTGGAAAACAGACCTGGTTACTGAGTTTTAACTGTTCGTATTCCATTGTTTATCCGATTAATTTTTCAAGGTACTTGTCAATTTTCTCCGGTTTTGTGGCTGGAGAAAAACGCCTGATGGGTTTCCCGCTGGCGTCAATCAGGAATTTGGTAAAATTCCATTTGATATTGCTGCCGAACCAGCCTCCCAGCTCTTTCTTCAGATATTTAAACAGCGGGTGTGCATTTTCCCCATTTACATCCACTTTGGCATACATGGGGAAAGTAACTCCGTAATTGATCTGGCAAACCTCGGCGATCGACTGCTCATCGCCGGGTTCCTGATTGGCAAACTGGTTGCAGGGAAACCCCAGCACGACAAAACCCTTTTGGAGGTATTTCTGATATAGCTTCTCCAGTCCTTCAAACTGGGGGGTGAAGCCACATTTGCTGGCAGTATTTACCACCAGGATGATCATGCGTTGCAAATAAAATTACGCCTTTAAACTCTTCCATTCCGACCACTTTTCCCTGGAGAGAATTTGCTTTAAACTGATAAAAATTGTTCGTCATGGCTATTATCAACTGTATCGTTTATGATTATATCGTTTACGATACAAAAGTAGCAAATATTTTTATATCGCGTGCGATATATTAAAAAACTTCATGAAAATACATCTACTCTGCTCCGCTCTTCGTTCCTGAACGTCTTAACTTTCCAACCTCCTTCCCATCAGAATACCTGGTTCGTTTTTAGTTAGAAAAAAAATCAAAAAGAAGACCTCAACGAATTTTATTTATTCGTAAATTGCAAATGTATAAATCAAACAGAATATAACTCAATTTTTCAATTTACTGACGAATTGATTATGCTGGTTTTTATTTACCAATACTTATTAAAATGAATATGAAGAGAAGTTTATTCGGATTTGCACTGGCAGCAATAATGATTGTAAGCTCGTGCCAGAAAACCCCCGACCTGGAACCCGAAA
>CAYMXK010000347.1:0-5279 GCA_964393915.1 uncultured Prolixibacteraceae bacterium | reverse complement strand
AGGTAGAGAATAAATTTATATGCCGTATGAATTAACCGGAAAATTTTTAAAAAAATGATCTCACGGCATTAAGGCAGGCACTCTTTGGTTATTTATTTACCAATGTCGTTTAGTTAATGACAATAAACTGATTTAAAAACAATTGAAAACTTAACCACGAAGGGCGCCAAGTATTTCACAAAGCACGCAAAGTGATGTATATGAGGACATAATATATGTGTTCCTTTGTGTTCCTTTGTGCTTACTTTGTGGTCTTAGTCGTTAAGAGTAGGTTGAAAATCATGAATCATTCTTAAACGACATTGAATTATAAACTGATATTCACTCCCGTGAACAGAGTTACGCCCGGCAATGGATAACCATATTGCATCTGATAGTCCTGGTTCAGCAGGTTCTCTCCCGATACAAAGAAGGTGAAGCTGGAATTCAAATGATAGTTTATCTTACTGCTGACCAGCGTAAAGCTGTTTTTAACCATTTGGTCGGCCGGAGTAACTCTGGTGTAAAGGTTGCCAATATATTGCATGCTGGCGGCCAGATCAAATTTCCCGAGGTGGTAATTCCCTCCGAGGTATAACTGATGCTCCGGTGAGGCCACTTTGGGTGTATCCATGTTCAGGTAGCTGTAGCTGGTATTTAAGTTGAGTTTGCGGGCTATGCGGTAACGAACGGCTGCCTCTATTCCGTAATGGGAGAATGACCCTGAATTCTGGTTTTTTACCGGAGGGGGTGGGGTAGGGTTGGGAACCACCAGGATCATATTGTCCCCTTCGGCCTTGAATACTGTAATTTCGGTCTGGCCCCTGCCTTGTTTAAATCCCTGGGAGATAGTGAACTCATAATTCCACATGGTCTCAGGCAATAATCCAGCGTTGGCAGGGGGAAACAGATATAGCTCCCTGACCGAAGGGTTCCGGAATCCTTTTGCCACCGACGCTTTCAGAATGGTTTGGTCCGCTGCATTAAAAGCAGCCCCGAACTGAGGAACCCACTGCCCACCAAAGAGAGAGTGGTAGTCATATCGTGCACCTGCATTCAGGGTTAAACGGTCGAACAAGGTGTGTTGCATTATGGCGTAGGCACCGGCTTCGTCAACAGTGATCCATTCTCCGCTGCGCTGTCCCAGGGAGGCGGCTGTGCCTCTCCCGCCGTACTTTTTCGTTTCAAAACCAACGCTGAGCAGGTTGTTCTCGAATAGGCGCAAGCCCTGGTATATACTCATGCCCATATTTTCGTCGTTCGATTTCCACCCGTCGTAAATATCATGAATACCGGTCATATAATAGGCTTTAATCCCCCCTTCGGCGAGGTCAAACTTATTCGATAAAGTGAAGTATACATTTGATCTCCCGATATCGACCCACTGGCTCTTATTATCGAATACCGAAGGATTGGGGTGGTATATCGAACCAGGATCGTAGGCCTTAAAGCTGCTGTGGCTTGCATTGGCGTCCACCATGATGTGCCGGCTGATCTCATAGCCCACCTTTACATAGCCATTGTCAATATTGAAATTGGAATTGGGCCGGTCGCCGTCTGTCTGGTCGTGGTTATAGGAAGCCAGCACACTGAGCCGGTTCTTGCGGTAGCCTGCTGAGGCAGAATATTTTTGTGTATTGAATGAGCCGTACATGAGCCTACCACGAATGGACAGGCCCTCTTCCTTTTGCTGACGGGTTATCAGGTTCAGGGCGCCTCCCATCGCATTGGTTCCATACAATATGGAAGCGGGACCCTTAACCACCTCCACCTTTTCAATGTCTGAAGAGACGTAGGAGTCCGGAATAGCATGGCCCATCATCCCCATAAACTGCGGTTGTCCGTCAATTAGCAGGAGCACCGGAAACGATGCATCACTGCCTCCAACACCACGTATACTGATCTTGCCTGCCGATCCACCTGCAAGTCCGAAGCCGGTTACACCCCTTTCGGTGACAAACAATCCGGGTATTTGTGAGCTTATTACCGGCAGTATATTTGATTCAGTGCTTTGTTCAATCTGTAACTGGTTGATTATGGAAACGTTCATGGGCACATTGTTGCGGTTCATACTCACCTTGTTGGCAGTGACCACGATCTGCTCCTGCTGAAAAATTTCCGGGACCAGCTCAACATCCAGGATAATCTGCTGCCCGCTGGCTGCACTTACTTCTTTCCGCTGACTGGCATATCCCACAAAGCGAATCTCAATAGCCTGTTTGCCCTCATTCAGAGTCAGTTCATAGCGGCCATTACTGTCCGTAACTGCGCCTGTGCCTGTTTTTAACCGGACAACGGCTGCATCCTGAATGGGTTCACCGGTTTGGGCATCCGTAACTTTTCCCGTGAGGCGCTGACCGGCAACATACCCGGAAATGGCCATCAGAAGGCTGAGCAGCAAAGTAATTTTCTTCATAATCTTTAGATACGTGTTATTATTATTAAAATTGGTGTTACTCTGTGGTTAAAAAAATTAGTCGGCTTTCGACATTACCAACTTCCCATGCTGCATTCCTTTGATGGCAATAAGCTTGTCGGAAAGTTCAGTAAGCCTGTGGGAAGGTCCCTTCACCGCCACAATTTCGAGGCAGTTGGATTCAGTGAGATGGAAAAACTGGGATGAAAGAACCACATCGCGGTATTTCAGCTGAATTTCGGCCGACCGTGTCCTGATATCATTCCGCAACTGCTGATAAACGATTGTTATGGCCCCTGCCACGATGTTGTCGCATTTCCATTTCTGCTCAACAAGGTTCTTTTCAATGAGGTGCCTGATGGCCTGTGACCGGCTGGCAAACTGGTTGTCCAATACAAAATCATCGAGCGCTGCTAATAGCTCCCCTTCCAGTGATACCCCAAAACGTGTTACCGACATCGTGTTACGAAATATAAAATTAGTATTACCGGATGTAAAAGTATTATATTTTTTGAAATTGAAGAAAACTGTTGTACATTTTGTCACATAAATTTGCTGACGAAGTATAAAAGTTGGTATTTTTAACCGGTTAAAAAGAGATTTATGACAACAATCAAGACAATTTACCTGGGTGATCTGCGCACCGAAAATATTCATGTTCAATCTGGGAACAAGGTACTTACCGACGCTCCTTTGGATAACCGCGGCAAAGGGGAATTTTTTTCTCCCACCGATCTGCTTGCAACTGCCCTTGGAAGTTGCATCATGACCATTATGGGCATCAAAGCCCGTGACAACGATATAGATATTGAAGGCACAGAGGTGGAAGTTACCAAAATCATGGCTTCCGATCCCCGGAGAGTGGCCGAAGTGCAGGTTGATTTTTATTTTCCTGTCAGGCACTACCCCGAATCTGAAAAGAGGCTGGTTGAATCGGTGGCCGGGATCAGCCCGGTTCCGTTGAGCCTGCATCCTGATCTTATACAGACCATCAGGTTTAACTGGAGAGACCCGGAGTAAAGTCCAACGGAAGTGCCCGCCATTTGGATCACCTTAAAATTCATGCCTCAGGATTCTTGTCAGGCACCGCAACAGGGGCTAACACTGGTCATTCAGGCCTGTCAGCTTTTATTATCTTTCTTTCAAAAATTTGCTTAGTTGTTTTAACAACAAGCAGATAATGGCCTGGTGCAATCAGGGGAGAAATTTCCTGATGATCACCATACTGCCGGAATACAACCTGCCCCAGGAGATTATACAGTTCTACCCAAAGGATATTCTCATCTGAAGGGACTTCCAGCCTTAACTTATTCGTAAAGGGGTTGGGATATACAGTAATTTGTCCATTTGATAGCTCCTTGCCGGTTTTAACGACTGAATCCACCTTCCGGATCAGCCACAAATCGGGATCAACGGATACAGAACTAACAGGAAAGGTAACAGGCAGTTTAAATAGCTGCCCACTGGATGTCAGGTCCAGCCTGAAATCCACAGAATCACCCGGGTGTATGCCATATACCCGGACAGGAACAGGCATATCAAAAAAGAGGACCGAAGGATGCGAGGTTTGCTGAAAAAGTTTAATCCGGAGGGTGTCAGCCGATTCCGAAGTTGTGTAAATGGCCGAATAAACAGGGTATCCCTCCCCGTAGTACCACTGGTCAAAAAAATTACGGAGCGGTTTTCCAGCAGCGGATTCGAAGTGTGCTTCGACCAGTTTGTGCGAGGCAAATCCATAGGCAACCCTGGGGTCGGCCAGGTAGTTGCGAAGGGCAGTATAAAATTGTTCGTCACCCAATCTCCACCGGAGCATGTGCAGCAAATAGGCTCCTTTTGAATAAGATAGCCTTCCGTTAAAAATCCGGCTGACGTTGGTGGTGTCATTAACAAATACAGACCCTCCGGGTTCAAGGAGAATGCGGTCCAGGTTTACCCTTTTCCACCGGGGCCACCAAAAGCCATCCAGCAAATGCTCGTAGGCCAGTCCGGTGGCGTAGGTCGCAAAACCCTCATTGAGCCATATATCCTGCCAGCTCGCCAGGGTCACATAATTGCCAAACCACGAGTGTGCCAGTTCGTGAGCGATCAGCTCAAAGCCAAAACTCCCCATAAAACTCATGGTTTGATGTTCCATTCCACCTCCCCAGCCAAACTGGGCATGGCCATATTTTTCCCTTGCAAACGGATAATCCCCGAAGAGGTCATTGAACAGCTCCATTATTTCAAGCGTTCGCCGGGTATTTTGACGGGCATCCTCAAGGTTTTCGGGGTAGACAAAATTCACAATTGGGAACGTCCGGCCGTCTGGTAAGCTGGCTGTTTCGTTGTAATCTGCGTAATTGGTAACTGCAATGGCAACAAGGTAGGCAGCAATCGGATAACGGTGTCTCCAGTGCATCCTCCGTTGTTGGTTATCCACCAACTCCGAAACCAGTATTCCATTGGATGCTGTGCGGTATGGTTCTGGAGAAGTCACGATAATGTCGACTGAATCAATTTTGTCGGTCAGTGTTTGCTTGCAGGGCCACCATTCCATTGCCCCGTAGGGTTCTGATAGTGTCCAGATAACAGGTACCCCGTTATGGCTCGATTTGGTGAACGAACCAAAACCTGTTTCCTCAGGTTCTCCCCTGTAAACGATGGTAACTGAATCTATGGCCTGATTAGGCAGCGGATTGGGCAGATCAATAACAAGCCTGTGGCTGGAATGTGTAAACTTCAGGTGTTGCTGTTTATACATGACGGAGTCCACCGTCAGGGCGTTATGAAGATCGAAATATACCTGGGTCAAAACAGGAATTTCTGATTTGAAATGTGTGGTGACTTTTCCGCGGATATATTTTTCAGCCGGGTTGATCTGCCACTCCATGCGCTGATAAATAAA
>CAYMXK010000346.1:0-5309 GCA_964393915.1 uncultured Prolixibacteraceae bacterium | reverse complement strand
GCCTCATCATATTTTCTGGCAACTTCCGGATCAAATTCTGCCAGTTTTATCCATTCTGCATCCCCGTAAACCCCTGCCTTCGAATAGTCGAATGACTTAAACCCGATTTTCTTCATCATGGCTTTGTTTTTTATCCTGAAGTCAAAAACTTCCGGATTGGAAAATTCGGGATTGGAAATGACCGAATTCTGGTCTTTACCGGAAGCCTGCCATTCTTTAAACGAAAGCTTATCGAAACGGACATCCTCTGTGCGCGCATCCCAGTAACAATTATTATCTGAATTAATTTTGACCTGGCTCCAGCGACTGGTCAGTAAATTTCCGGAGTCAAACCAGACGATGTTGTTAGTGAAATTGAACGAAAGATGCTCCTCCACACGTGTGGCCTGCAATTGTCCTTTGATATTGGCGGCAAAAATGTTGTTTCGGATGGTATTTTCTTTTCCATAGTGTTGATGAAAACCAGAATTCTTACAGGCATAAACCAAATTATTTTCCATTAAAATTCCGGTCGAACCTTCGTCGGTATATAATCCCCAGCCACCGTAATCGTAAGAATATACATGATGGATCACGTTGTTGCTCACAGTGGTACCCTCGGACTCTCCCAGGCAGTAAACACCTCCCATGTCGCACAGTTCGCCCCAGCCGAGGTGGTGAATGTGATTGTATTCGATGGTGTTCCGTTTGGCCGGACTGTGTGAATACCCCCAAACCCAGCCTACCGAAACGCCCGAATAGCGAAAGTTGGCAATTTCGTTGTGGCTAACCTTATTGTCGCTTGCCTGAAAAATGGTGACACCAACAGCACACGGGAAAACATAGCCCCCCGACCGGATGATGTTATTGTCGACTGTAATGCGTTGGGTCAGGTCGTTGTCATTTTCAGGGATGCGTATGTCGCCAATTTTCACACCTCCTGCGCCCAAATCGTGCAGATAACATTGCTGTATGGTACAATCGGTACAGGCTTTTCTTAGCCAGATGGCGCTGGTTCCGGTTTGTGAAACTTCGCAATTAAAAAAATCTATGTTTCTGGCATAATCAGCCATTATGGCAGCTTCAACAGGTGATGCAGCCTGTGCAGGTTCGTTTCCCCATAATGGCATCCGGTAACCGGAAACTTCAAAGCGAAGGTTCTCGAAGCGGATGTATTGCACCATTTCTCTGGTTTGCCCATTGCCCTGAAGGGTCACAAAACGTTCGGTAACCGGTGCGTATATCTCCATTTGGTTAGGATTTTCACCTTCTGCCGGAATATAAAACAAATCACCATTCCCTTCGAGGTGCCATTCTTCTTCCGAATCAAGTGCAGCTTTGAAATTTTCGATGGTGTATCGGGTTTTCTTATCGAGGCTGTTCCAGGGTTTCATGCCTTTTCCGGTGGTAAAAACAACTGAACTATCGGAATTGTAACCAGAGATGCGCTTTCGGGTATTGTCCCATTTGTGGTAGAGGGTCAGTACGGCATCATCAAAATCAGTCTTCGAAAATTTAGCTAAATCTGCGGCTGCCTCCGGGAAAACCTTCAGCTTCTGGGCTGCCATTTCGGGCACTCGTCCATTGCCTTTAAAGACAACCGTTTCGTCTACGCTTTCCAGGTAATAAAATCCCTTATTGGGTGATTTGGCGCGAATTGCACGTTGCCCATTCACGTAAAGCTGCTCGAAGTAGAAGCCAAACCGGGTTACCTCCTGTACATTGGCTTTCCATACTTTATCGGATACTTTTTCCCAGTCCCTGATTGGAATGCCTCCGGTAAAAACCGGACTGGCCCCTTCCTCAGCCCTGAAAACAACAGGAAAAGCCTCGCTCCCGGAGTCCTCTTCAGTAAGAAGCAGTGGTTCGGTCATAAAATACCTGCCCTCAGTCACCACCACCTGGACCTCACCATTCAGACTGCCCGAATTCCGGAGTTGACGGATCAGGTCCCGCGCGCCATTAAGGCTGGCAAGCGGTTGTGTTTTTGTTCCCGGATTTTGATCACTTCCGTGAGTGGCAACGAAAAAATCGCGTGCCGAAAGGTTCAGGCTAAAAATTATAGCCAGTATCAAAGTTAAAAATCGTAGTCTGTTCATTGATTATGATTTTGTGGTTATTTCAATACCAGTGTCGCACGCTCCTCGTAAGGCTTGGTTAAAGCATTCACTGAAAGGCTGTTCCATTTTAAAGTCAGGTTCTCGGCTGATTTTGAAACTGCAATGGGTACTTCCGGAATGTTGCCAGCCTTTAAAGATAACAAGAATCCAAGCACTGCTTCCTCAATTTCCCCGAAGTTAAACTCTTTTTCGCTTCCTGAATAAATCACAAAATCAATCCACATGGTTGTTAATGATGGCTTCCCAGATTTCGGCTATTTTCATGCTGGTTTCTCCTTCAGGAGCCCACTCGACAATTGTTTGCTGGTTAACCATGGCTTTCACCACAGCTTCATCGAATGGGAGTTTACCTGCCATCGGAATTTTCTGCCGGATGCACCATTCCTCAATCTGGTCGCTTACCTCATAATTGAAATCAGCCTTGTTGATAATTACATAGCGTTGGGCAGGGTATTTCCCGGCCATTTCAGCTACGCGTTTCAGGTCACTGAACCCGGATAGGGTAGGCTCAGTAACAATTACCACCTTGCCGGTTCCGGTAATGGTGGAGTTTACCGGACATCCGATTCCGGGGGGACCATCCAGAATGATGGTGCCGAGTTGGTGAATTTCGGCAACCTTCACTGCCTTATCACGAACCTCCTGAACCAGCTTCCCTGAATTTTCCTCTCCGGGCGCTAAACGGCCATAAACCATTTTTCCATACCTGAAGGATCCTGAATACATCCGGCTTTTGTCATTGGGGACCATTGCAATACTGCCTTCCGGACAGATCCTTGAGCACAGAAAACATCCGTCGCAACTTACTTCACTGATAGCTACCTCCCCATCTGTTTCCGAAATGGCATCAAATGCGCAATAGCTTATGCAAATACCGCAATGAGTGCATTTCTCATAGTTTATAACAGCCTTGTGTCCTGCAATATAAATGTTCTCCTCCTCGTGTTGCGGATTAAACAGCAGATACTGGTTGGCGGCATCCACATCACAATCGGCCAGCACAACATTTTGGGCAATGGTCGCAAATGCCGCACCTATACAGGATTTTCCCGTACCTCCTTTACCACTGATGATAGCAATTTCCATTGTCATTTTACAATTTTCTTAACCAGATTGATAAGTGAATCAGCCAGTTCAGGCCTCTGCTGAGATACCAGTAATCCGTTGGAGTAAAGCGAAGCGATCTGCCGGTCAAATGGGATTTCAAGCAGCAGTTCGATTCCTTCTTTCTGAAGGTAGCGTTCCACAGAATTATCTCCCATTCCTGCTCTGTTAATTACCACACCGAAAGGTTTTTTCATTTGCCGGAGGGTTTCCACACTTTGTTTTAAATCACTTAATCCGAAAGGAGTAGGCTCAGTAACCAGTATTACGTAATCTGCCGCACTTACTGTGTGGACAAAAGGACAGGATGTTCCCGGCGGTGCATCCAAAATGAGTATTTCCTGGTTATTACCGGCCAAATCAATTGCTGCCTTGATTACCGGGACCGGGGTCATTGCTCCGATGCGCATTTTCGCCTCTGTCAGTTTCCGTCCGCCGTTGACCTCGAAACTTGTAACTTCACCGATGTCCACCTTCTTTTCAGTGATGGCATCAAACTTACAGGCCACCAAACAGGCACCGCAACTGTGACAAAGATCATCGAGGACCTGGATCATGCCGGCTGCCGGCAGGTAAAAAAGTGCTCCGTAATTACAATATTCATAACACAATCCGCAAAAGATGCAGGCATTGGTGTCAATTATCGGTACTTGTTGCGTTATGGTATGGATTTCAGTATTCTTTAAATGGAAAAAAGCAGCAGCATTTGGGGCTTCCGCGTCACAATCTGCCAGATCAACCTTTATTCCCTGCTCCCGGAGGGCATAAAAAATGTTGGTTGACAGAAACGTCTTTCCTGTTCCGCCCTTTCCGCTGGCTACTGCTATCTTATACATCTGTCCATTTTTATTTTTGAAATTTAGTTTGCCGGAGTGGGGACATTTTTATTGAATACAATGAAACTCTGTAGAGGAACATCCAGGAGTTCTGCAAATACGGGACATTTGGCCATCAGCAGGAAAAAAATCCTTGAATCGTTGAGTTCCCATAATCCTTCAAGGTTTCCCTGTCCTTTCGATATAATAAGGCCGGCATTGTCGAATGCATTTCTGAATTCTTTGCTGCTACGGTCCAAAATGGTTGAAGGGGCATTGTATCCATTGTCAATAATCCTGGCTACATCATTCATTTTTACATAACTGGCGTCAATCCTCGTTACATCATTGATCACTGGTTCACCCCGCACGGCATAGGTAACATCCGGATGTTGCATCATCTCAATAAAGAGTTTGTCGAATACGATTTCACCGGCATTGTCTCCCAGATACAATACCGAATTTGTCTGCCTGATTCTTGTTTTTAGAATCTGCGAGTGGTCAATGGAAAAATCGGCGTTAATAACGTTTTGGATGGTGTCGTGAATATCAAAACGGGCGTTGGGTCCGTAATCCATGATGTTTCCCGCTACAGCCAGGCGAAGAGCCATGGAAAATGGATCGGAAGATTTTAAAACCAATGGTTTCCATTCTTTATACAAATGGGTCGCCAGCTGGTTACTTTCAAGTTTTTCTTCAGAATATGGATCGCTTATCCCGCTGATCGAGTTGATCTTGGCCCTGGTTTTTTGACCGATATCCAATGGCGTATGATGCATTGGTGGCTGCGTTAAATCATCAAAAAACGAATGAAATTCTTCACGTTTTGCTGTCGGCATATTTAGTTTGTCTAACAGCCGGTTATTCGCTTTTTTAGCACACTCAATGCACCTTTCGTCCATTATCATTATTCTTGCTAGTTAGTGATCACAGTAGTTAGCGCCGGCAACCAGCGTTCCGTTGACAAGTTCGGCTGCCAGCTCCTGATAAGCCTTCTTTTGCGCACCAACGAATACATTGATGTTTTGGTTGTTGAACAACTCAATTGCCTTGTGCCCAATTCCTCCTGCAATTATATCAGTTACATCGTGTTGCGCGAGCCAGGCTGGAATTATGCCGGGTTCGTGTGGCGGTGGCACCAGTAACTTTTCGTTGACGATTTTGCCATCCAGTGTTTCAACAATTGCAAACTGCTGACTGTGGCCAAAGTGTGAAGACAGTATACCGTCTTCCAGTGGAATAGCTATTTTCTTATGCATACAATAATTAATTAATATGATTTTACTTTTAA
>CAYMXK010000345.1:0-5311 GCA_964393915.1 uncultured Prolixibacteraceae bacterium | reverse complement strand
GATTTCCACATCAGAAAAATCTCCATCCACCCTTTCTCCTTTGTTGAACAGTATTACCGGCTCAACAGCGTAGCGTTTTCTCAGGGAGTACTCTCTTATGCATTTCCCTGCAAGTTCTGAATCCGGAGGAATAATTAATTCGGCAAAACCGCTGACATTGGGGTTAAAGTCGTCGGAGAAATAACGTGACTTAGAGACGTCCTCAAGCCGAAAGTCTTTTGAAAACTGCCCGATATTCTCAGCAGAACCCAAAACGGCAAGGGTTTGCCCCTCTTCAAATATGGTTTTTCGCCAGGGGGCGTAAACCACATCATCCCCCTTTCCGATACCTAACAGGTTGACATGGTAAGTTTTCCATAAGCCTGCCTCTTCTGTTGTTTTTCCAGCCAATGAGCTTTCACGGGATAAAGTCAGCAATTTAATGTTGTGTGGCAAATTAAGTTTCTCTACCAGCTTTTCCTGCTCTGTTTTTCCTGTTTCCCCGACTTTCTTCTTTGGTAAAACTTTATTCCCGAACAGCAAAAAATATCCGATTCCCGACAGGAGAAGCACAATGCCAACAGGGGTTACACTAAATAAGTTGTAGGCTTCATGCCCATCATTTATTAACAGGTCGTTAACCAGGATTAGCGGACCCGAGCCAACCATGGTCAGGGTTCCGCCCAGTATGGCTGCAAACCCTATGGGCATTATAAGCGACGATGCGGGAATCTTCGTACTGCGAGAAACCTGCATGATTCCAGGCAAAAACAGAGCGGCTGAGCCAATGTTTTGAATTAATCCAGACAGTAAACCTGTTGAAAGAGATAGCAAGCCTACCAGGTTTCGTTTGCGGGTGCCCGCCTTGCTGATAATAAATTTTGAAAATTCATCCATGATACCCGTACGGACAATACCGCGCCCCAGTATCATCACGCTAAGCATGGCTATTACGGCATTGCTCGAGAATCCGGAAAACATCTCCTGCTGATTTAAAACGCCGCTCCAGCCCAGCGCCAGCATACAGCCAATGGCAACAATGTCAATGCGAACTACATCAATTACCAGCAATATTGCTGTTAAACTGAGGATTATCAAAACTATAAGAATACCTGGTTCCATATTCTATGATATCAATCCACCTCTCCATTCCCCGACCTTAATGGCCACGGCCTAAGCAGGGGTATTTTGAGATGGTAATATTACTTCACCTCAACTATCAAAACCCCAATTCTGTTGCTAAATCCCATTATGGGGGTTATAATGCTGATATTTTGGTCTTCCTGTATAACCAAAGGATGGTTAATTTCAAAATTAATTTCCTTTTCATATTCGATTCCCTCGAACTTTTTATCGGACGAAAGTATTACCATCCTGGTTTCGGGGTCAATAATCTGAACCAGGTTTGCATTTGATTTCTGCACAAACTCCGTTACAAGCTGGTTTAGGTTTTCCATGTTATTTCTCAGCATCTCGCTTCGAATTGACCACGAAAAAACGGAGGATGCGAACTCTAAACTTTTAATTTGCAGGCTATCGCGCTCGGCTTCGTAATGTGTAATGAGTTGCATTTTTTCATTTTCAAATTGTCTCTTATTGTTCGCAATCTTTACACTAAACCAAATAACAACCAGAATTAAAAGAATGGTAAATACTACCGCAGTAATATTCTTTTTAAGGAAATCCGATACTTTACCACTAACCGGCTTTGGGTTAACTGACGGTGTCTTTTCGTCGGAATTTTTACTTTTCTCATCTTGATACATGGTACAATAGATTAGATTGTTTTTATTACTAATTTTTTTCAACTCTTCTGGCTTTTCGGATTCCGCCAGCTGAATTTGATAATTTTATTTTGTGAGTATTCTAATTTCAATTCTGCGTTCATTGCTTACCATCGTATCTGATGCGAAGATATCCCCAAAGTTTTGAAAGAAAATTTTCTCTTTTGCGATACATGGAATTATCAATTCTGATAAATAGTTAAGTCGCCTGTTTGTAATTTCTTTGTTTATGATTTCACTGCCTGAACTATCGGTATACCCTGAAAGAGTTATTTTTGTTACGTCTTTATTGCTGCACAATTCTTTTATTTGTTTCAAAACAGACTCTTCCCCAAGGGGTTTTATTTCGCCTCGTTCGTAAAAAGCAACTATCAGGGTGGTATCTGATTTCGCCTTGGAAGGAGCATCTCTATCAACCTGGTTGGCAAGCGCCGGAGTAACCTTGCCCGGGAGAGTTTGTTGTTCAAGGCTTATAACCAGAGTTTTAAGCAACTGTATTGAATCATGTAATGCCTGAAGGTCAGTTGCTTTCTGTGTGGTAACATGCCTGTTTTCGGGTTGTTTTTCTTTGGCCTCTCCCAGGTAAGCAGAATCTCTTTTGTGGGGTTGGGGTTGAAGATTTCGTAGTTGGCTCCTCAGGAATTGTATTGTATCGTTTTGTGCCTGAAATAGTTGCAGGGTTAATTGGTCGGTTTGCCGGCTACTCAAAGGCTGTACCTGTGCCGGTGCCCTGGAAATATTTGTTTGCTGAGGCGTCCTGACGGGTGCATTTCGCACTTCGCTCAACTGATTCTGCAACATCTGAATTTGTTCATCCTTAGACTTAAGCAGTTGCTGGTTCAGGTAATCGGCTTGTTGGCTATTCGTTGGCTGGAAATCTTGCAGCATCTCCCCCGTAAAACTCGTGTCAGGCATTTCTGTAAGGTGTTTACGAAGTCCTATTATATGATAACGTGATAGTTGCACAGAGTCGATAAGTACCTTAAGCAATCTCTCAACTTCGTGCATATAAATACTGTCAGAAGATATTGTAAGTATTTCTTCTGCAGGGTTTAAAAGTACCGGCAGATCTGATTCAATGATAGTTGTTGTGTCAACCACATGAGCCGTGGCAGTATTCACCATGTTCAACGGAGCTTCAACGGGGTCAAAAGTGTCATTGACTGATGTTAAATTGTCTATATATAAACTTACGTAGCCCCTTGGTTGAACCTTGCAGGCTGTTAAGGCAAGCGCAATTATACAAGCACAAACAATCCCTGTTATTTTTTTATTCCCATCCATGCGTTAAGTTCTAAGGCTAATCCTACTGTTGGTAGTACTGATAATTTATTGAAGTCCTGATTCCCTTTTTCACCTATTACGATCACTCCTGCGTTGAAGCGGACAACTTTGAATATCCGGAATCCAAGTCCGGTATATATAGGCAGGTTTACACCAGGAGTTACGAATTCAGTACCGTTGCTATCAACAACGGGCTGAAACAATACACCGGCCGAGAAACCAAAAGAATCAAACATTCGTGTTCTCGAGGCAATCCTGCTTTTGTTGCTGAAAGGTAAAGTTAAACCTGCCCCCGGAGTGAAATTAATATTGTGTAAAGATGTATTGTTAATGCTAACCGTTTTGTCCCATGCATACATGCCAATATTTACAGGCAGGGTAAAGGGTTCTTTATCAGTTTCTACGCTTTTGATGTTTGCCTGCCTGTGGTGTTGTACCAACTGGGTATTAATAAAGGGAACAAGTTCAGAGCTGATTAAACTTACAAGATGTTCCACCTTTTCAGAGATGAATGTATTTGCAATTTCATCTCTTTCCATACGGGTTGATCGTCTGAAGAACCTGCTGAACCTGAAGTCGCTTTGTTTTTTTAACTCTTCCAGGATAAGGGATGAGGGAGCATCCATGGGGATTAAATTCTTCGACTCATGATGTTTGAACGAGTCGGTTATAAGTTGACCAATATTTTTATAAACATCTTTTGGCTTATTAGCTATCACATTTTTTCCGTCGAAGTAGAAGTTATTTGTTAATAGAAACCGTACACGATCCTCTACATTTTTTAACAGCTCTTCCTTTTGGGTTTTTGTTAGCAGTTTATAAGTTATAATTTCAAAATCGTATTTTGTATTGGATCGCAGGATTGCTGGAACAACAATATTAAAAGTCTCTGAAGTGTTACTTTCAATTCTGTTCCATATAAAGGAATGCAGAATAAATCTTTTCCCTTCATAGAAAATCTTTACTTTCACAAACTCGATGTCGCTGCCGGTTTCACCCATAATTACGAATGGATCAGCAAACGGAATTTTGGGATTGTTGAAAAAGGAGCCTGATTCAAAATCAACTTTTACATTTCTCTCCTGCGCATTTAAACAGGAAAAGAACAGTGCCAGAATGGCTGTTGAGAAAAATACTTTCATTGTATAAGTTTATTATCTGTTCCTACTCATATAACTTCCCTCCGTCACTGAAACTGAAGATCATTACTAATGCTATTTATAGCTAAAGTACATGACTCAAAATCTTAACTGTCTGAATATTAGAGAACAATGACGGTATAATTAGGAATAAAATTGTTACACAATGTTTGTTAAGATTTACATGATTCACACATTTCTCTTTGAAGTGGTGTATCTTATGTATTTGAATCCATCCTCCCCATTGCTTAGCAGTACGTTAATACTCCCATGTGATTCTTATCGCCCATGGTGTGCCAGCAACATAATTGGGGTGTTCTCCAGGGTAGATAATAAATGGCCATCAGTAGTCGATACTCAAATGACTACTAACGACCATAAATGACAGTTCAAATTTTTAATGACGAATGAATGAAAATTTACGAGGTTGCATTTTTAATATGCTGCGCCATCGTGTTTAAAATCTTCCGTTACATTTCTCACAACTTTTTTTGTATCATTGAATTTTGCTTTTCCTTGGTCAATTAACTCTTCAGCGTCTCGTTTAGTCCTTCTGAATTTTTCTGAAAGTGTATCACGAAATTCATCAAATTTTGATTTAAGTTCATCCGCATATATATCGCCTTTATCCAGGATCTGCCTGCGGGTTGTGGAGCCTTTTTCGGGTGCGAATAAAATACCTGCTGTTGCACCTATGGCAAGTCCTGCCAGTGTTCCTAATAATACCTTACCTGTACTCATAATAATTTTTTTTTTAAGCCCATCCACCTTCACAATAGGGAGGCTAATGAAGCGGGTTAATGTAATTTATCTTTGTTTTACTGTTTTTTTTCCTGATAAAATTTTTACCAGGAAAAAGATTAATGCCAATACAAGCAGCAGGTGAATAATAGCTCCTATGCTATAGATAAAAAAACCTATTGCCCAAAAGATTATCATAACTACTGCAACAATATATAGGATATATCTCACGATGTTTTGCTTTAAATTATTTTTTTGATTTTGTTACAATCACTGTTTAGGCGCTTTCTACTGCTGCTTCAACATTAATTGATTGTGCAATTTCAGAAAGTTTTACATCAGTCGCTTTTTATTCATTAAGTGTAGCTTCAAGCAGTGATACCG
>CAYMXK010000344.1:0-5320 GCA_964393915.1 uncultured Prolixibacteraceae bacterium | reverse complement strand
GGGGCGCCACACCCGAAACCCTGATGTTCGCCACCCGTGAAAACTTTTTATACGGATGCACGCTGCTGAATTTACACGGCCTCTATTACACCACCTATGGCTCCTTCTATGAATGGGCGCCACCCTGCTATCATTTCAGGATGCCCTACTGGGCGCATATGGATGTTTTCCTCGGCTACTTCGACAGGCTCTCCTATCTCCTCAGCCAGGGCCACTTCGTTGCTGATGTGGCTGTTGTATACCCTGTTGCACCTTATGAGGCAGAAATGGATGGAAAGAAAGCCAGGGATACGGCCTTCGATCTGGGCCGCAAACTGATGGCTGCCGGTATTAACTTTGAGTTCATCGATAACGGATCTTTGGCACGCGCGGTGATTGAAGACGGTCTTTTAAAGGTAAAAGATGCCGGCGCGGCCTACCGTGCGCTGGTTTTCGCCGATATGCAGGCAGTCCGCTGGCCCAGCCTGGAGAAAGCTGCTGAATTTGCACAGGCAGGAGGGAAGGTCTACTCCGTCGGGGAATTGCCGTCGGCTTCTGACCGTGCAGGCCTTAACGATGCGAGGCTCTCCGAAGTAAACGACATTGCCTTTGCACCCGGCTTCCGCATGGAAACCAGCGAACAGGCAACTGCCGCCATTGAAGCAGCCTTCGTCCAGGATGTCAGGGGCATTGGCCAGACAGTCAGGGCACTTCACCGCAAGGCCGGCCCGCGCGACATCTACATGGTGATGGATGCACGGCCCGGACAGCAGGTGGAGTTCAGGGCCAAAGGGGCTGTGGAACTCTGGGATCCATGGACTGGCAATACCACTCCGTTGCAGATTGATGAAGAAACCGCCTCCGGAACCCGGGTAATTATGCCGCTGGAGGAGTATGAAGCCACCATTGTGGTCTTTACTCCGGGTAAACATGTGAATCCACCTCTGCGCGAAAAACAAATCACAAAGGAGATCACCCTGCCAGAGGAATGGCAGGTGAGTTTTATTCCGACGATGGACAACACCTATGGTGATTTCAGGATGCCGGTAACAGAAGATAACCGGGTGATAGGACTGGAGGCAAGGCGTTTTGCATGGCATCCCGAAAACGGAGCTGCCTCTGCCGGAGCGATGCTGCCGGCTACCGATGACAGCCAGTGGGAGACAAAACTGCACGGCTACGGCACCCAGTTGTATATTCTGGGCCCTGTCCCGAAGGAGGTTAACACCGACCGGCTCGAGGCGGAACTGTCCCGACTGAAGGAGGTAGATCCTGCTGTCCCAGTAAAGGCAGGCAACAAAACACTGACCTGGCAGCCCTATGATTTCTCCTGGCGCTATGGAAAAGAAGGCAACCAGGGCCACCAGGGCTATCATGGCCTCAAGCGAACCGTGACAGATGATTTCATCTGCATCGGGAAGCCGGTTGCCGGACTGAACGAAATACGATACACCGATGAAATGGATGGTGCCCGTTACTACATCTGGAGCTGCGCGACAGTCAGCCGCGACATGGTGGCCGAAGTGTTATTCAGCCGCGAAGCTCCTGCCGATAAAAGCCATACTTCACCGGTACTTACACCCTCTGTTGCATTTCTGAACGGAGAGAAAGTAGCCGACCTGAATAAAGAATGGAGGCTAAGGAAAGGTGCGAATCCATTTCTGGTGAGGTACGATAACGCCGGCCGCGGCCACTTTGTGCTTCGGGAGAAGGGCGCCCCTGCCGCGGAAAGCAGGCAGCCGCTATCGATGCGATGGACAGATGGCAACGGGGTGATCCCCTTCGATGTTTGGGCAGGAAAAGCGACAGCAGAATGGTTCCGTTTCACCACAGCGCCGGGGACATCAGCCATCCGCTTGCATGCCAGGGGCACAACAGAAGCCTGGATCAACGGAGAGCCAATGATAAAAGAGGATAATGGAGGGTTCCGTGCCGTTAAGACCCCCGCAAAAGCAGCAACCATTTCCCTGCGTATACAGCCTGAAAGCCCCGGCATCACCGGAGGGGCGCTGATTCCCGAACCGGTATTGGTTGAAACCGATGGAAGCGGGACCATGGCATTGGGGGATTGGTCGCAGAATGGTATCCTGAACAACTACTCAGGGGGTGTCCGCTACGAGACCAATTTTACACTGACTGCTGCCGAAGCCAAATCCCCGGCAACCATTGACCTGGGGAGTGTGGCCGGAACATCTGAAATCATTATTAACGGGAAAAAGGCAGGCGTCCGTGTGGCACCACCCTGGAAGGTGGAGGTATCAGGATACCTGAAGGCCGGAAATAATACCATTGAGGTGTTGGTTTACAATACCCTGTCGAACCATTATCAAACCATCCCATCGCGCTACCGCGGCAATCCGGTCTCGGGGCTGCTGGGACCGGTGAAGCTGGCTTTGCAAAATTAAATAATCGCTGGGTCTTGCAGACATCTCATATTCCTGTTTTTTTAGTGAACGCAGGTAATTCAATATTAAGTCATTTGTAAGTCAAAATCCTTTCTAGTCAATTTAATTTTAGTGTTTGATAGTGACTCTAGCGTCTTTTTAATATGTAAAGCTCGCTCTTGTTGTATAAATGCAGGAATTAAATCTTCGAATTTTATTTTAAATAATCGGTTGATCACAACTAAATCCTCTTTAGAAAAAGGTCTCAGTCCATTAATCAGCTCCGACAAATATCCTTTTCTGTGCCCAAGAATTTTCGCTAAGTCATTTTGGTTTAATCCTACATCTTTTAATCTAGTTTTAATTAGCTGTTTTCTTTTTTGATTAAACTCATTTTCCGCCTGTACTAATGCTTCAGCTAAATCACTCGCCTTTATTTGATTATCTGTAATTTTATCTTCATCCGACCATTTGCATAGTTCGTATTCTTTTATCAATCCACGCAAGTGCGTGCGGATTGGTTCATAAGATTTATCTTCCTTTACTAAAACCCGAAGTTTTAAAAATAAAGATAAAGCCTTTTCATATTCCAGTTCACTTGTTAGTGAATTAATCTTTTCTATGTTTTTTATTGAGAATTTATCCATCTTAAATCAGTTTTTGAATACGTAACCATTGTTCAATCGTTGTCTTATTACCTTTAAAGGTTTTATCATACTCATCATGTGAGCCAGTCCAGATAACCGTTGCTTCGTTATCCTCAAACACTATCAAAATCATTGTGCGATGAATATGAATATCGAAAAAATAAAATCCATCGCTATGAACACAATCGGCATCATGCCGAGTTTCCTTAATATCAGTCTGCTTTGTCCAATTGGCATTTTCAATATCTGAAACTAATTTTTCAATCGCCTTAATCAGCTTTGTATTGCCGCGATTTTTGCTTTTAAGTTTAAACAGTTTATGTTTCCCAAATAATTCCAAAATCTTAGTTTTAATAAATGCAAAGATAATAAAGTAGTTTCACATATTATAGAACTCATAAGAGTATTTTTTGTGTCTAAACAGTCGGTCTTCCAATGTTCGCTAGCGGCTGGCGGCAGGGCCAGTAAGGGAGAAAAAATAACCAACTAAGAATGGGGAGTAGAATATCTCAACATGCCAGGTATCTTCATAGCCAAAAACAGCCAAAATCCTTTTGCTTTAACATTCCGTTTATTGCATCCATGTTGAAATATTCAGGGTCAAAATCGTCTTCTAACCATTCAGTAATCCTTTCATATTCTTCATGTCCGGGTTGTTTAATAATATCCAGTAGATCTGAATACCCCCATATTCCACCACAATCTTCAGGAGGACATTACGATGTCAATTTCGTAATCTTCAGACGGATAACTTTCTCCGGTAATGCAAGTGAAACAGCTGTTTCCTACTGATGCCGATCCAATCACCCAAATATCACTTCCGCAAGAACACTTGATTCCTTTGTTGTATGCATCTATGGCAAAATTCAAATTTTTCCGTAATTCAACTTCTTTCGCCGACGGATTATTCTTCAAATGCATTTTAATATACTTGTCAATGGTTATTGGTAAGAATCCCATCTTCCGGAATGTATTATGTTATTTTACAAATAAATATTCTTTCAAAAATAAAACCTTTTTGATAATCGAGGGATAATTTTTCTAGTACTATCTGTTTTTCGGTTTTTTCTTGTCACCCTCATTCAATCGCAATGAGGTTTTGGCATTAAGAGTGGTAACTACATTTTTACCTGTTTTGGCTTCCAGTTCTTTGCGTGCAACCTTTGCCACATAGCCACCCTGTTTGGCTACTTTATTGCTTTCTTCAAAATCTTTCGGATTAGTTGCTGTCGATATGTCTTTTGTGGATGCTTCGGCAAGCATGTTTAGAATGAGTTCCGTATTGGTCATGTTATCCCGTAGGTTTTCCTGTTTCAAACCTTTCAGAATTTTGTATTCTTTGGTTGTTTTATCGCTCCAAGCTTTGGTAATAATATCGGTAAGCGTAGCAAACTGAACACCCTCTTTCAATCCCCTTTTTTTCCATTCGTCTGTCAATTCTTTTCTAATTTCAATACTTTTCAGTCGCTGGTTAATCCAGTTTTCTGAATAACCAAGTTTCATGTATTGTTCCAAAGCTCTATCGATAGAAAGCTCAGGGTCTTGCATTTCGTCTAAACGCTCTGCTGCTACCTGTGCCAGCCATTGTTTAAAGGGCTCTGCTTTGGGGGATGGAATGGATTGTACAAGGCGAAAAAGTTGTTCGGTATCAGCTACATCGGTTAGGTAAAATTTTCCGTCAGTCGATTGCATTTTCAGTTGTCCCAATTTATGGGACAACTCACTTCCTTCAGCTTTAAGCTTCGTTTTTAAAGCATTCCAATATTTTCGTGGTCTTGGACTGTCAGTTAACACTTCAATTACATCAATAATCGAGAAATACCACTTTTCATGTTCACTATCCCAAAAAGTCCTAACTTTCTTGTCTTCAAATATTTTTATATCATTTTTCTTTTCCATATACTTTAATTAATTATCAGTTTATATCAAACCGTTACGAATTGTTACGGTTTCATTTTTATGCTGGTAAAAACTTATTCTGTTAAACGCAAAATCTCATCAATATCGTTTTGATTGAAAGTTCCTCTGATTCCTTCGGGGTGGAGCATGGTAAAAGGAAACTCAATCAGGTTGCGTTGCCAGTGCCAGTGTTCCAAAAATACGAATTAAAGTTGATTCCTGCGCCGGTTTGTCATCTTCCTATTTGGCATTCTTTGTCAGTCAGTTGTGGAAATTTATTGTCATTCTGTAGTCATTTTCTGGCTACCTAATGACTATCAAATGACAATTGAATGACTTTTATGACATTGGGTAATCTGGGGGAGGATAATAATACTCATATTCCTGTTTATTGCCATCTCTCTTTTAGCC
>CAYMXK010000343.1:0-5328 GCA_964393915.1 uncultured Prolixibacteraceae bacterium | reverse complement strand
TTTCTGGCCATGTTTTTTGTCGGTACCAAATTGATTTTCAGTTACAAAACCAATAATGCAGCTATTGGATTAGGCATGGTAGGCGTTTGGCTGGTCGCTCTGGTTACAATGCTTGTAGTTTCTGCCGGTGAGGCGGGTAACTTCAAGAGCCAGACATCGCTGACCAACAGCGAAACCATTTACTGCGAGCCATGTCCGGTTATTTATCTGCAGCTTGCAGAGGACCGTTATGCCAATTATGCCAGTGCCGAGTGGGATCTCGACCGTTTTAAAGTTGTTCAGGCCGACGGCGACAATGTGATGCTGGGACAACCCCGTTTTGATATCGAGAAATCAAATACCGATGATATCGTTTTGGTATTCAGGAAAAAAGCGAGAGGTAAAAACCAGTCTGATGCCAATCAAACCATTCAGGAAGTTATTTATAACTATCAGGTCAATGATTCACTGATTGTTTTTGATCCCTGGTTTTTAACAGGAAAAGAAGGTAAATGGAGGGACCAGAAACTGGATATCACCTTGAAATTGCCGGTTGGAAAATCTGTATTTCTGAGCAATGAAATGATAAAAATAATATATGATATCGAAAATGTATCCAATGTCTGGGATCGCGAGATGGTGGGGAAGCTATGGGAAATGCGTGATGAGGGACTTACAATGAAGGAGATTCCTGATATAACGGAATAGCTAAACAAATGATCTCTCTCTTTAATTCTAAACAGAATATGCAACTTGATGCCCCCGTAATTTACGGGGGTTTTTCATGTGAATAATTATTTTGTTTTTTAATTGCCAGGTGGCCCCGGCTATCGGGGTCGCCATGATTGGATCGCTTTATTCATTCCGGTTTGTGTTTTTTGATCATGGCTCATTTCATGTGATATACTGTCATCCGGAATAACTGCACTGATTATATCTTCTGAATAAAAATCCATTTTAAAACCAGCAATAAAGCAATTCGTCATCACTCTGAATTCCCAATATTTGATGGAGATTTTTTACAGCCTCAAATTCGTGCTGTGTGCCCGGTATATTCTGAATAAGCAGTCTTTGTTGAATTTCTGAATAGTAATCTCCCTCAATTTCCAGATGTTGAATTTTTCCCTTTTCAACTTCCAGATTGATTTTAAGGATCTTTCCGTTTACTTCTTTCTCCTGAGAAAACCGGTACAATGGAGAATAGCCGAACTGCCACTCCCGGGTCCCGAATTTCTCGACTACCAGATTTCTGATCTTTTTCTCCTCCCCGGGAGAAAAGGCAAACAGCAAGTTCTCAGATGACGTTGCCAACTGAAACTTCATGATCAGGGCAATAAACTCCTCAACAGATATCTGATGATCAAGGTATTGTGCTATGTTAACCACGACACTCCGGTTCGACTGAACGGCTTTACCCGTATATTTTCCGGGCACCACCCTGATCGCGTTGCCCAGGTTTTTCAGGTCTGAATTGTATAGCAATGTTCCATGGTGCAATACCCTGTTCTTAAAAACATGTTCGGCATTGCCTGAAATTTTCAGTCCATCCACCAGGAGGTCATTACGGCCCGATGTAACGGCATTTACCCCTAAAGTGGCTAGTACGTTAACTATTGGTTGTGTAAAGCGTTTAAAGCTGATTTCCTGCGGCCCTGCGACGTTTTTAATAAAGGTGAAGTTCACATTTCCCTTGTCGTGGTATACCGTGCCACCTCCCGAGATACGGCGGGCTACCTTGATACCGTTTTCCCTAACATAACGGTAATCAATTTCCCCCATCGCATTCTGGTGCTTACCCACCACAACTGTGTCATGACTTTGCCAAAGCATAAAAATGTCATCCTTATAATTTTTTAGCAGAAATTCTTCTGCCGCCAGGCAGTAATTTGGGTCAGTATTTCTCAGGATCAGGCAAAGCATCTTTTTAAATTTACCCTGCGAAGGTAAATCTTTGATCCCGAAATGCTATTGTATACTGAAAAGTTTTTACCTGCAATATTTCGATCAACGCCTAAAACTCAATAATAATTCCTATCGTCGGAAGAACATTTCCTGTGGTGTTATTTACGGAACGCAATTGATACCGCTGCCCATTATCAGTAAGAAGGAAGTTGCCGTTTTCATCTTCGTCCCTGACGATAATATCCTGCTGGTCGGCTTTGAAGTTGTATAAATTCTGAATATCCATGTAGAATTTTGCGGTAACACGTTTAAGATAGTAAGCTTTATCTACCCGCAGGTCAAGCTGATGGAACGGATTAAAACGCACAGAGTTAATTCTGCCGTAATCAAGATAGGGCCCGCCACTGATATTCCATGCCTCAACCAGTGAACTTTTATTAAGGTCCCACGGCGTGTAGGGAAGTCCCCCGACATAGCGCCACCTTGTACCGATACGCCAGTTCCTTTTCAGGTCTTTGGTTGAAGTAAGTACAACAAGGTGTTTGCTGTCCCAGCTCGATGGGAGATAAACGTTTCTCCAGTCCGTGAATTCACTTCTCACCAGTGTATAGGAGAGGTTGAGGTTAAATCCCTTACCGGTGTTTATTCTTGTCTGAAATTCAGCTCCATACGCTTTCCCTCTGGAGGATGATAACACTTCTTCATCACCGACCACCCCAAAGTCAGCGCCTTTGTTGGCAAGGCTTATTGAATCGTTGACCGAATAGGGATAATTTGAGTAATTTTTCAGAAACAACTCCGTTGAAAATAGAATGTTGGATTTTGGCCTGAATTCTATCCCGCCGATTATATGATCAACTGAAATATATTTCAGGTCATTGTTTTTATTTACAAATTCATTGTTCCTTTTAAACCCGAGTGTAGTGTAGGAGGGCAACTGGTAATACCTGCCGGTATTGAAGTTGAGGCTCCATTGCGGCAAAAAGTTGTAGGATGCCGAGAACCTGGGTGAAAGTTGTTTTAAAAGGTTACTCATCTGGTCTGAGTAGTTGTTGGCATCCGCCCTCATACCGAGGGAGAGGATAAGCCTGTCGTTAAAAACATTTTGACTGGCCTGGGCAAAAGCTCCCCATTTAAAGAGGTTTAAATCGGTACTGTAGGTGATGTCAACTACCTGGCCTTCATAAAACCGCCGGCCAAAACTATTGTTTAGGTATGTTGCATACTCAGCGCTGACACCAAAGTTTAACTTGAAGTTTTCCAGCCTGGTATTGTTTTCAAACCTGAATTTCGTTTCAATCTCTTCGGATGAATAATCAAACATTTTGTTTTCTTCAGAGCTGTCATCATTGTCGAGATATTTTAAAGCACTGTTGTTAAGGTGGTTACGACTAATAACGACTGTTTGGAAACTATTATCCCTGAAATGTTTGTAAACTGCACCAACCGTGTAGTTCCATTGTTCATTCACCGGAATCTGACTCAGTATGTATTTTTGCTGATCATCCGGATCTTTAATGCTCAGGTTCAGGTCAAACAGGTCAATGGCCCCGAGGCCTACCAGGGTAAGTTCATTCTTTTTGTCGAAGCGTGTCCTGACTTTAAATTGAAGGTCGTTAAACGTAGGGAGAAAGGGAAGCTCAAGCAGTCCGAAGAGGAACTTCAGGTAGGAACGGCGCGACGAAACAATAAAAGTTGTTTTTTCGCCAAGCGGACCGTCGAGGGTCGCTGAAAGTTCTGATGCCCCGAGTGTACCACGAAACTTTAGTTTATCCTGGTTCCCATCGACCTGAAAAAATTCCAGCACACCGCTGAGGGCATTTCCCCGGTTGGCAGGAAAAGCGCCTGAATAATAGTTTACTTCCCTGAGAAAGTCAGCATTCAGTATTCCCACCGGGCCTCCCGAAGCACCCTGAGTGGCAAAATGGTTGATATTGGGCACTTCCACACCGTCGAGGTAAAACCTGCTTTCAGATGGACCACCGCCCCGGATAATAATGTCATTGCGAAATGCAGGAGTACTCTGAACTCCGGGGAATGATTGTATAACCCTGCTGACATCACGGTTTGCGCCGGGGCTGTTTTCAATTTCACCGATACCTATCGTTCGAAGGGAAACCGGACTTTCCTCGGTTTTTCTGAAAGGGGATGCGGTCACCCTTACTTCCTCTATTTGCTGGTCGGCCAACTGCATAGGTATTTCAACACTTGCCAAACGTGCGCTGCTGATTTCGATTTCCGGGGAGATGGCCTGCCGGTATCCGATGTAGGAGGCCTGGATCCTTACGAAGCCTGCCCGGAGGCCGGTAATCTGAAAGTTGCCATCGAGATCTGTTACTGTTCCGGTGGTGGTTCCGGCCACAACAATGTTTACAAACGGAAGGGGTTCGTTGCTTACTGCATCAAATACCCGTCCACGAACGGAGGCCTGCTGTGCAAAGCTTTGAGTGGCCAGGAAAAGTATAAATGTGATGGTGGTAAATATTCTGGTTGTCATTTTTGATCTATTTAACGCGGATGTTAACGGAATGGATAATCTCTTTGGCAGTGGTAAGTGTGGTAAGATCTGTGAAAAGCTGACCGTTACTACCCGATGGATGGCCATGACCGATGGGGTTGAGAAAAACCGGGTCGCCGGCCATAGACAAATCGATGGTGGCTGCATAAATTACTGAAGGCTGCAGGGAACCGAAGTAATTCAAATCGCCCGGGTATTTGTCATTGGTCCAGTATTTATTGGAGTCCCATGGTTGATTGATTTCAAGAAGTATGCGGAATTTTCCCGATGCTAAGTCTGAAAGTGCTGTTTGGAGCCGGAAATTTCCTTTAGGAGTTGCGGAGGTCAGGCCGTCGGGTAAAGGATTTTCATGCGAAGGAATAAAGAGGCCATCGGGTGCCGGTATGCCTCTTTTATGTGCCCAGTAGGGAAGAGTTGCGGGCCTGCGGGCCGGGCCGGGCTTGTTGCTCCAGTTTCCGGGAGAAACTTCACCATGTTCATAAGTGCCTGTGGCCACATACCGTGTTACATAAAGTGTCTCTATGTAATTTCCTTCCAGGTCTTCAGCCCATATGGCCATGCTCGGATGATTATGAGCGGGGCCTTTTACGAACTCCAGCAAAAGGCTGCTTCCTCTTCCTCCGGCATTGGTCGAAAGCTCTACTGTTTCAGAATCGGTAACCTTCTGGGAGATGCACGAAAACATCAGAAACGGCAGTATAAAGAATAAGTATCTCATTTTGGTTTTGTTTAAATATATTTCTTCAATAGTAAACAAGATTGGGTCTGTAAGGTTCAGTAAAGTAGTATTTTTTTGCCCATAACTACCATATTTCTCATTTCAATTCAATTATTTATTTTAACCATTATTGTCAGGGGGGAGTAGGGATTGCAAGGGTAAAATTTCGGATAAAATATATTTGGTTAATTTGCATGGGTTATTTACACCT
>CAYMXK010000342.1:0-5343 GCA_964393915.1 uncultured Prolixibacteraceae bacterium | reverse complement strand
ACTTGAACGGGTTATCGCCTCGCTTTAAATTAAATAAGAAAGGAGATTATTATGATGAACGGAATTGATGGACACGGATGGGGAATGGGCTGGTGGTGGATTATCGGCCTCTTCATTGTTGTTGCTGTTGTTTGGATGGTATTAAAATCGATAAATACAAACAGACGCACAAACCTGCCCTCCGGTAAATCTACCCTTAAACATTAAAAGTGCGACAGCCCGGGTTTTCGGAGATCTGACCAATGTTTAGAATCGCACAATCATTGCATCCGTATAAGGTGCAGAAGCAACGCTGAGCGTTAAAAAGTATTTTCGGAAAAATAAAACAGAAAGCCCAACCTATGCGGACGTCAAGCATATACATTTTTGATTATGGATAGAAAAAAATACTATCAATGCCCTATGAAGTGCGAGGGCGACAAAACGTACGATGAGCCGGGAAAATGCCCTGTCTGTAACATGCACCTTGATCCGGTAGAAGAACAGAACATGGGGAATCACACGCATACGCAGGTAAAAGAAAATCATCACCATGACCATCAACACAAACATGGCCATCATGTAGTGAAGAACGAAAGGGAAAGTGGTGGAAAATACTTCTGTCCCATGCGTTGTGAAGAAGATAAAACTTATGACGAACCCGGAGACTGTCCGGTTTGCGGAATGGACCTGAAAAAGGAAGAAGCCAGGCCAATGCCAGTTGGCAAGAAAACCATCTATACCTGCCCTATGCATCCGGAAGTAAAACAGGATCATCCGGGCAGTTGTCCGAAATGTGGGATGGATTTGGTTCCTGAAAATGCAGAAGAAACCAGCGAGGATGAAAAAGCTTACAAGAAAATGGCTAAAAAATTCTGGATTGCGGTGATCTTAAGCGTTCCGATTTTTATAATTGCCATGTCACATTTTTTTTCATTCCTGAAGTTGGAAGAAATAGCTTCAAAAAAAGTATGGGGCTGGATTGAGTTTGCTCTGGCCACACCGGTTGTTTTTTATTCCAGTTGGGAATTCTTCAAACGGGGATGGAGTTCCATTGTACGATGGATGCCCAATATGTGGACGCTCATTTCCATCGGGGTTGGTGCGGCCTATCTGTTCAGTGTGTTTGCCCTGCTGATTCCGGGCGTATTCCCCGATCAGTTTAAAGATGCGAACGGAAATGTTCACCTTTATTTTGAAGCAGCAGCAGTCATTTTAACGCTTGTGTTATTGGGCCAGGTACTCGAACTCAGGGCACACAGCAAAACAAATTCTGCCATTAAAGCCCTGCTTAACCTTGTTCCGCCGGTTGCAAGGGTCATCCGCAACGGAGAGGAAAAAGAAATACCGCTGGAGGAGCTACAGACAGGCGATTTGCTGAGGGTAAGGCCCGGTGAGAAAATACCAGTTGACGGAACCATCACAGATGGTACTGCCGTTATCGACGAAAGCATGATAACCGGAGAACCCATTCCCGCCGATAAATCATCCGGAGACAAAGTGACCGGGGGAACCATCAACGGAAAAACCTCTTTTGTTATGAAAGCAGAAAAAGTGGGTGCCGACACATTGCTTTCTCAAATCATTGAAATGGTGAACCAGGCGAGTCGTTCACGTGCGCCAATCCAGAAACTGGCCGATGTGGTGGCCAAATATTTTGTGCAGATAGTTATCAGTATAGCGGTGATAACCTTTGTTGTATGGGCTGCCTGGGGTCCCGAACCCGCCTATGTTTATGCCTTCGTGAATGCTGTGGCAGTGCTTATTATTGCATGCCCCTGTGCTCTGGGACTGGCAACACCCATGTCCATAATGGTAGGCTCTGGCAGGATGGCACAGGCCGGCGTGCTGGTGAAAGATGCCCGCGCCATCGAAGAAATGAACAAAGTAGATACACTTATCATCGACAAAACAGGCACCATTACCGAAGGAAAACCTGCATTGAAATTGTACAAAACATTTGGCAAGTTGACTGATGACGAAATCCTCCACCTGGCTGCGTCGGTTGATGCCCACAGCGAACACCCGGTGGCTGAAGCTATTGTTGCCGGGGCAAAGGAAAAGGGAATTGAAATTTCCACTGTTGAAAATTTTGAGTCGGTGACAGGAAAAGGGGTAAAAGGTATTTACGAGGGAAAAAAAATTGGCATCGGAAATAACCGCCTGATGGAAGATTTTGGGGCAAGCCTATTGGAAAAGCAGGAAGAAGAAGTGAAAAAGTGGCAGTTAACCGGGCAAACTGTTATGTACCTGCTGTTAGACAACAAAGTGGAAGGCATTGTAAGTGTGGCCGATACCATTAAAACAACGTCGGCCAAGGCAATCAAAGCGTTGCAGAAGATGGGCATAAAAGTGCATATGCTTACCGGCGACAATAAATTTACAGCAAAAGCGGTTGCCGAAGAACTGCACCTGGACGGATACGATGCCGGCTGTCTGCCCGACGACAAATACAAAAAAATAAAAGAATTACAGGATCAGGGCCACATAGTTGCCATGGCCGGCGATGGCATTAATGATGCTCCGGCACTTGAACAGGCCAACGTGGGTATTGCGATGGGAACCGGCACCGACATCGCCATGCAGAGCGCAGAAATCACCCTGGTAAAAGGAGATTTGAACGGCATTGTCCGCGCTCGTGAGCTGAGCCAAAAGGTTATGCGAAACATCAAACAGAACCTGTTCTTTGCTTTTGTGTACAATGCGCTGGGCGTTCCGGTGGCTGCCGGAATCCTGTTCCCGTTTTTTGGAATTTTGCTCAGCCCGATCATCGCCGCTGCCGCTATGAGCTTTAGCTCGGTATCGGTTATTTCAAATGCATTACGGCTAAAAAAAGTTTAGTTAAAGTTTAATTAAAGTTTATGAAACGAGCATGATCCGTTTGCTTACGGAACAAACGAATACTATTAATCCCGATAGCTATCTGGGACATACGAGTTACAAACCGGATAGACGCACCACATGAGCGCAGAGTAAACTCATAAAAAGGAGAATATGAAATATAGGATTATCGCATTTATAAGCACATTGCTAGTTTCGCAAACCACTTTTGCCCAGGTGGGTACAAACAATGATGACAGAAATGAAGAAGGAAGGATTGTTAAGGAATATAACCTTACCATTGAACAAAAAGAAATGACACTTGGTGGCGTAACAGCCAAAGCCATGACCGTAAATGGAACTATTCCCGGGCCGGTACTTGAGTTTAATGAAGGAGACCTTGCAATAATAAACGTGATCAATAAAATGGATGTTGAAACCTCGGTGCATTGGCACGGGATAATTCTCCCTAACTTTTTTGATGGTGTTCCATACCTGACCACTCCTCCAATTAAACCCGGAACAACGTTTCAATACAGAATACCTCTAAATCAATCAGGCACCTATTGGTACCACTCCCATACCATGTTACAGGAACAATCGGGTGTGTATGGTTCAATTGTGATTCATCCCAGAGTGAAAACCCTGCAATATGACCAGGATTTGGCATTGGTTTTATCAGACTGGACCAACGAAAAACCGATGAACGTGTTGCGAAACCTAAAGAGAGGCAATGAGTGGTATCAAATAAAAAAAGGAACAGCAGTTCCGTTGAGCAGGGCTATTGCGCAAGGAGGATTTGGTGCACAGCTTAAGATGTGGCGCGACCGGATGGAAGGGGCTGACATAGCAGATATTTATTATCCGGCTTTTTTAAGTAATGGAAAAAGAACGGCCTCGTATCCGGATTTCAAACCAGGTGAGAAAGTCAGGCTGAGGTTTATAAATGCATCTGCCTCCACTTATTACTGGATGGATTTTAGTGCAGGTAATCCGATGGTGGTGGCAAGCGATGGAGTTGACGTACAACCCGTTCATAAAAACAGATTTCTCTTTGCCATTGCCGAAACCTATGATGTTATTGTAACCATCCCTGAAGGCAAACTCGAAATTATTGCCACAGCACAGGATGGCTCCGGCCACACGACCATTCATCTGGGAAGTGGGAAACTATTCGCCGCTCAAGTAATTGACAGACCCGATAAGGTGGCTATGATGAAGGAAATGGCAAGAATGGACATGAAAATGGGGGCACCGTCTATAATAGGAAATAAAAAGAAGAATACACCGGAATTCCTGATGAATAAATATGGCATGAAAATGCAGATGGATATGGATATGGATATGGATATGCACAAAATGGATAATAAAAAAGAAGGCGACATGTCAATGGATGAAGAGATGAATATGGGGCACATGAACCATAATATGATGCAGAACAAAGACACTGCCGGCAGTTTTACTCACCATGAACGGATGACGCATTTTAATTACAATTTTCTTGAAGCAAAAGAGAAAACAGCTTATAATCAGGATTTACCGGTAAACGAAATGCTTTTAAACCTTACGGGCAATATGAACCGTTACGTGTGGAGTATTAATGGTATCCCGCTTTCAGAAGCCGACAAAATAAAAATTAAAAGTGGGGAAATTACCCGCATTACGCTGAACAATCTCACAATGATGCATCACCCGATGCACCTTCATGGTCACTTTTTCAGGGTAATCAACGAAAATGGGGAACGTTCTCCATTAAAGCATTCCGTAAATGTACCCCCAATGCAAAAAGTAATTATTGAGTTTTACAATGAAGAATATGGCGATTGGTTTTTCCATTGCCACGTACTTTACCATATGATGGGTGGTATGGCGCGCATTTTTAGTTATGATACACCAAGGGATGAACGAATGAAAGATTTCCCGGTCCAAGAACTCATTAATGAAACAAACCATTACTATTCATGGGGTTTAGCGAAATTAAGTTCTGATTTCTCTGAACTTAAACTTACAACCAGCAGTATTCGTAATGAATTTAATTTGCGGGTAGAAACCGATTACTCCCGGAATTCAGAAGTTGAGCTCAGCTATAACCGCTATTTGAACGATTGGGTAAGAATTTATGCAGGGGTCAATACTGAGAATGAAATACCTGACTCTTATGATGAATTCAACACTGTTGGATTAGCAGGTGTCAAGTATTTCACACCTTACATGTTTATTGTTGATGTGAGTTTAGACCACCAGCTTCGACCCAGAATTCGTATTGATAAAGAAATTCTGCTGTTCCCACGGATATTCGTGGAAGGCGAGTACGAATATCGCGCAGATTTCGGCTGGGTGAATGATTTAGAAAACAACAATAGTTTTGAAGGTGAAAATGAATGGCTCATTAGTGCTTCATATATAGTATCCCGTAATTTTTCCATCCATGCCAATTACAATAGCCATTATGGCTGGGGTGGAGGCTTAATTGCAAGATTTTAGCCCAGGAAACAGCCCACGTTTATTTCAGTCTTACCCGTTTTTATATGACATGTTTAGGGA
>CAYMXK010000341.1:0-5356 GCA_964393915.1 uncultured Prolixibacteraceae bacterium | reverse complement strand
CCTTCTGGGGGCAAAAACTAAAATATTCTTGCATTCAAAAGAAAACAGAAGTTTGTTTTATTAACAAGTTAAAATTTATTACGATGAAACGACCTGAATAATCTGAATCCACACACGATAGCATTGTAATTTTCATGGGAGTTACATCGAAATGCGCCAGCATTCTATCAAATGCCGAAGAAAAGACACTATGAATAAATACCTTTAAAAACTAACAATTATAATGTGATGAAAAAAGGAATAATTATCGCAATCAAAATTACAGGAATTGTAGCATGTTCTGCAATATTATTTTTCAACTTGTCTCTAAATGGTAAAACCCATTTAAATAATATCGATTTGTTAACATTGACAAAAATCACTGAGGCAAATGCAGAATGTATGCCCTATAAAATAGCAAGCGGTAAATGCCTAGAGTTGAGTCAGATATGTGTTTTTGCCGTAGGCTACACTCAGTGCGATCCTTATCAGTAATTTGATGAAGATTTAATTAACCTGCATAGATAAGACCAGTCTGCTGCCTGGTCTTATCTATCATATTTAATGAAATTATGATACTTAAGTTATTTCATTTCTTTTGTATTTTGCAGGTATTTATAGCCTGCACCAGTAAAACAGTTAAGATTATTAATGACGAGAAAGAACAGCTAACTGCAACCCATCAACTGAAATTATCCAGTATTAAAAGAATTACCCTTGATTCAGTATCTGCACCAAAACCGCAATATATTCAAGTTTTTAAGGATATCACCGGAGTTCGATACTTTACCTTTTTAAACACATACGACAATTCTATCTATTTTTATGATTATAATACACTTGAATTTATAAAAAAAATAAAATATAATAAGGAGGGGCCTGACGGGATTTTAAGTCCAAAAGGTTATCATATAAAGAATATGGACTCGATATATGTATATAATATGCCTTTTACAGAAATCGTGCTTGCAGACAGTATCGGTAGAGTTCTGCAAAAAATTTCCCTTAAAGGTAATGATACATTGAAAGACTGGCCTTTATATTTTCCACAATATTTTCCTCGTACCTCGAACCCATTTATCCTCACACCCGGAAAACTTTTGTTTACCGGGCAATATTTCCTTTCGATTCCGGATTCGATGATTGCCAGGTTTAAGTTCAATGCACAAATTGGCTTAGAATCCAACGAAGTTGATTTCCGGCACAATTATCCTGAGGAGTTGTATGGTTTTGGGTACAATTGGGAGGGGGGATTGTTTACCGAAGTTTTTTCGGAGCTTCACCCTGACGGAAACAAAATAATCTATAGTTTTCCTGTTTCGCATGATTTATATATAACTGGTTTAGATTCAAATACATATAAGAAGGTTTATGGGGGCAGTAATATTGCCGGAACCATTTGTTCAATTGACAGTGATAATCCACACAAAACCCCTAGTGAAGTAATTCTTTTCCATTGGGCTAAGCAAGATATGTATGCGGCGATAAAATACGATCCCTATCGAAGGGTATACTACCGCTTCCTGAGACAAGGGATACCCAACGCCACAGCCCAAACCCGGAATGAAGAAAAACCCATTGCCGTAATTATAATGGATGAAGATTTTAATTACCTGGGAGAAACATTGATTGGCACAGGCGAACAATGGTATTGGCAAAACTCATTTGTTACCAGGGAAGGTTTAAATATTGAATACATTGAAAAAGATTTTGAGGAAGTCTATCTTACGTTAAAAATATTCACCATAAAAAAGATAGAAAATGATTTCTAAAAAATATTTATACATTTCCATAGCAGTTTTTACTTTACTGCCTGTGTTTATCTCGTGCAAAAAAAGTGAAAAAGAGATAGAAACGGAATATTTGTCAAAAGCTGTTGAACAGGCCTGGGTGGATAGCGACTACCAATGGATCGTAGTATTGCCGGGCCTGGGTTGCCATGGTTGTATCCAGGAAGGTGAAGCTTTTATGCAGGAACATATTGAAAATAAGAACATTATTTTTGTACTGACTAAAATTTCTTCCCTGAAAATATTGCAACAAAAAACCGGGATAAATAATATTGCAGAGCATTCCAATGTTTATGTTGACAGGGAAGATGTTTTTTATATACCGACTAATAACAGTATTTATCCTTGTATTATCCGTATGAAAGACGGAAATGTTGCAGGGCATGAATTTCAATCGCCTGGAAACGGTGATGCTTTCCGGAAACTGGAAGGCTTTGTTTTGGCGCAATAATTGTGATGTTTTCCGAATGTAAGTTTTGTAAGATGAATTTACAATCGTTATTAAAAATTTATAGAAACAAGTGCAAACCTTGTTTGCAAAGTAAGCTTTTGATTTTAGTATTTTTATTTTTTGTTCTGCCCCTTTCCATTTTCGCCCAGTCCAGAGCCCCTGCCATGGACAAGCTTGCTGTTGAGCTTAATTCGCTGGGCGAAAATGTGGCCTGCGAGCTGGTTTACCTCCAGACCAGCAAATCAATATACGAAACCGGCGAAGATTTGTGGTTTAAAGCATACATCCTCCATTCTCAGTTTTTTACCCCGTCAATCCTGAGTAAAACTCTCTATCTGCAGGTAATTAATGAAAGAACCAATCAGCAGGTATGGCAGGAAAAATACGAGATAAAAAACGGCTTTGTTAATGGGCATGTGTTTTTACAGGATACTCTTTCGGAAGGAGATTACCTTTTGGAAGCTTTCACCGGGCAATCCTTTTTTAACGATAGCGCGGAATTTAAAGCCATACGAAAGATCACGGTGAAAAAAAATATGAATTCCCGTCCATCCTTTTCCATAGCTTTCAATAAGCTGTTTTATAACCCCGGGGATTCTATTGAAGCAACCATTACAGCCAGTTCAGAAAACGGCAAGCCCCTTTATGCTGAAGTTGAAGCAACCCTTTTAGAAGGAGACAGAAAACTGGGGCAGGCACAATCAGTAACCAACCATAAAGGAGAGGCCAAGATTGCTTTTGTGTTACAAAGCTTCGGCAAAGAGTTGCGTGTGGTTGCCCATTTAAAATACACGGACAAGCAAGAAACGCTGAGTTTCCCTGTCCCCCACAAAAAGGGAAGCCCCATCCAGTTCGATGTTTTTCCAGAGGGAGGAGATCTGGTAGCAGGTGCTCCGAACAAACTGGCCTTTAAAGCGGTAGACATCGACGGCAACCCGTTGGATGTGGAAGGAACCCTGTTTGAGGACTTAACCCCCCTGATAAGATTCAAAAGCGTTCATGCCGGGATGGGCAGTCTTGATTTTATTCCCTTTGCCGGAAAAAAATACCATATCCGCTTATCAGAACCGGCCACTGACAGTACATTTCAGTTGCCGGACATTCTCACTGAAGGCATTACCATGCGCCTGGCCGGGAGGGACAAAGAATACCTGGATTTTATTGTATCGCAAAGTGAGGGAGAGCCGGAACGTTTGGTTTACCTGCGGGGACAAATGCGGGGGGTGGTTTACTGCATGGCAGGTGGAAAACTACAAAGTGAGCTGAAAATAAAGATACCCCTTAGAGAGTTTCCCCAACAGGGAATTGCTGAATTTACCCTTTTCGATGAAAACCTGCGCCCGGTAGCCGAACGGCTGGTGTACATTCATTCCGGCAAAAAACTATATATTAAAACCGAATTGGACAAAGCAAAGTATGAAACAAGGGAAAAGGTCATACTGAAAATAAAAGTGACCGATGAAAACGGCCTGCCTGTAACAGCCAGTCTGGGAGTAAGTGTATCTGATAAGCTTTACCAAAATCACGGTGATCCAATAAATATCCTGGCTTACTGTTATCTTTCATCTCAGTTAAAAGGAAACATTTACAATCCGGCTTATTACTTTGATGAAAAGAACGAAAAGCATGAGCAAGCGCTTGATTTGCTGCTCCTCACCCAGGGATGGAGAAGGTATGTATGGAGCGCAGAGAACATGAAAGCAACCAAAGAGAAGCAACTACCTGCAATTTTTGATTGGACAGAAGGGGAAGTGAGGGCTACAAGAAAACTGAAAAGATCGCAATCCATGCAGCAACTTGTGAAGGCCTTTAATCCCGGGAAAAATGAAGTCAGTGATTTTATAGTGGCCGGATCTTCGGGTAAATTTATAGTTAGCCCGGTTCATTTAAAAACCTGGCAGGGGGAATATGTTTACCTGAAACCGATGGCGCCGGAAGAATTCGAACCCCGTATAAGCCTGAGTAATTCGTTTCAAATCATTAATGATATCATGGGAACCAAAGAAAGAAACTATCCCCTGCCTGGTGTGACAGATACTATGACTGAGGAACCTTTCCGCCCGTTTGTTGCAGCTCCCAATGTGATTGAGTTGGGTGAAATTACAATAAAAGGAAGGGCTATAAATCCTTTCCGTGACAAGTATTTGGGACAATTGGACAGCATTTCAAAATTGACTATAAATGACCACTGGGTGTGTAGCCATGGATTCTTACATAATTACAAACAAGGTTATGCTCATTTAGTAGGTTCTGGACCACCCTATAAAATTTGCAGTGATACAATTGTAAAAAGGCCAGTGGAAGGCGAATTATATGAACTTGTAAAGTACGAAGATGTTGGCAGACAAGACGGAAAATGGATTTTGACTGATTTAACTTCAATTACATACCATTATCCCAAGTTTACAGAAGAAGAGTTGTTGAAATTGCATAATCTATCGAGGGTAACAGCTTATTATAGTGAACGTGAGTTTTACCAACCCACTTATGACAAAGAAACTGAAAAAGATTTTTTGCCCGACACCCGTAATACCCTGGTTTGGGCTCCGTCTGTCGTTACCGATGAAAGCGGGGAAGCCACACTTGAATTTTTCTGTTCCGATGTCAACACCGGGTTTATTGGCATGGTGGAGGGTGTCAGCGGGGACGGCTTGCCTGGAACAATGAATTTTGAGTTTACTGTACAAAAATTAAAACCGTTTAAATGGGAAATGCAGGAATAGTATTGAGACATATCCTACATAAGCATCATTTATCAAGATACTGGATAATTGCCAGACACTTACGACGATTCAATAAGGCGGAAAATATTCAACAATATTTTATCTGGAATGAAATATAATTATATATTTACGTCCGATATAAATTAGTGAAGCAGATGTATTGATTTATTCAGAATTAAGGTTGCATTGAAGGATATGGATCAATTTTAGTGCAACCTATTATTTTATCTGCCATGAAAAAAATGTTAAGGTTAATATTTGCACTGTATCCGGTAATCTTTATAACCTGCTGTAATACAGAAAAGCCGGATGGACATTTAGTGGATTTCAGGTTCGAAAAATTAGAAAAGAGGCAGTTTAATGAATATGTGGAAACCTGCGAAATCATACCACTCGAAAATGCAGGGGAGGAA
>CAYMXK010000340.1:0-5369 GCA_964393915.1 uncultured Prolixibacteraceae bacterium | reverse complement strand
CCCGTTTTTGCTTTACCAATTGACTTTTATAAGATGAACCACAAATCCATTTTCCTGGGAAACACGGTGCTTTACACTGAATCAGCAGAGGTAACCGGACAATTTGTAGAAATTGAAGGCGAGATGTTCTACAAAATCAGCCATTACAACCAAATGCCCGATTTCTTCATGAGCATTGTAAGCCATTCGGACCACTGGCTGTTTATCTCAAGCAACGGCTCCCTCTCGGCGGGCAGAAAAAACCGCGACAATGCCCTGTTTCCCTATTATTCATCTGATAAAATTGCTGATTATAAGAATCTTACAGGAAGTAAAACCTATATTCTTGTAACAAAACAAGGAAAAACATTCTTATGGGAACCATTTACCGACGAGTCTGAAAAAGTTTACCGGACAGAGAGGAACCTCTACAAAAGCCTTTATGGCAATAAAATCCTGTTCGAAGAGATCAACAAGGACCTCTCCGCCGGATTTACTTATGGCTGGTACAACAGTGAAAAGTTTGGGTTTATCAAGAAATCAACACTTGATTACCGGGGCGAAGGTCCTGTAAAAATCGAACTGCTGGATGGGATCAGGAATATCCTTCCATCCGGAATAGATTACGCTTTCCAGAATGAATACAGCAACCTGCTCGATGCATACAAAAAGAGTGAACTCCTTAAAGAGAGCGGGCTTGGATTGTTTATGCTGAGCTCCGTGCCGGTCGACCGGGCAGAGCCCAGTGAGTCGCTGAAAACCACCACCGTATGGTCACACGGATTATCGAAGGAAAAGAAAATAGTTATTTCTGACCGGCAAACCGGGAATTTCAAACGAGGTCTGCCGGTAGAAACAGAATATGATGTCCGTGCATCCCGAGGCGCATATTTCTTGTACGATGCATTCGAATTTCAGGACAAGGCAGAGGAAGAGTGGTTCTTTGCAGCCGAAATCAACCAGGACAGCAGCGCGGTGGCCAACCTGGACCACTATATTCTTTCCGGGAAAAATCTGAAAGAGCAGGTTGAAAACGACATCCTTGCAGGCACCGTACACCTGAAAAAGACAGTATCAAAAGCCGATGGAGTGCAAACAGGAAATGAAATGCTGAGTTGTGCCCGCCATTTTTCCAATACGCTTTTCAATGTCATGCGGGGCGGGATTTTCCCCGATAACTACCGGATAGACACCAATAATTTTCAAAGATTCGCTGCAAAAACCAACAAACAAGTTTATACTGAATACCGCCACTGGTTTGACCAGTTGCCGCAGCAGATTGAGTATCCGGGGTTGCTGCGCCTCGCGGTGGCTGCAGATGACCCGGCACTGGAGCGCATCTGTTATGAGTACCTTCCACTCACCTTCAGCCGCAGGCACGGAGACCCTTCCAGGCCATGGAACAGATTTTCCATCGAAACAAAAAACAGCGACGGAACGGCTAAGTTAGGGTACGAAGGCAATTGGCGCGATATTTTTCAGAACTGGGAGGCGCTCGCTTTATCCTATCCGGGGTTTATTGAAGGGATGATATCGAAATTCCTCAATGCTTCAACCGCCGATGGCTACAATCCATACCGCATAACCAGCGAAGGCATCGACTGGGAAACCCCCGACCCGCACGATCCCTGGGCGTATATCGGCTACTGGGGTGACCATCAGATCATATACCTGCAGAAGCTTCTCGAGCTGTCGGAGAAATATCATCCGGGGAAACTGGAAACATTGTTGGCCCGCGATATTTTTGTTTTCGCCAATGTTCCGTATAGGATAAAACCATTCGGGGATATGATCCTGAATCCGCAGGAAACGATTGATTTTGACCTTGCGCTGAATAAAAAAATTGAACTCCTGACCGCACAGACGGGATCCGACGGGCGATTGCTCCATAGCGAAGCGGGCACTATCTGCCGAAGCAACCTCACAGAGAAAATTTTGACCACCCTATTGGCAAAACTTGGCAATTTCATTCCCGGTGCCGGCATCTGGTTAAATACCCAACGCCCCGAATGGAACGATGCAAACAATGCTCTGGTTGGCAATGGCGTCTCAATGGTAACGCTCTGTTATCTGCGGAGGTTTTTAAATTTCTGGGAAAGCATGTTCGGCCAGACCAATCTGAAGGAGGTGGCCATTTCAGAAGAGTTAAAGCAGTTATTTGATAAAACAACAGCGGTTTTCGAATCGGATTTGCCACGTCTCGAAACGGGGTTCGACGATGAAGCCAGGTATAGTTTTGTCAGTCGCCTGGGCATTTCCGGAAGTGAATACCGGAAAACAATCTACGAAAATGCCTTTTCAGGCAAACGGGAAGCAGTTTCAGTTGCAAAGCTGAAGGATTTCATCAGGCTCGCGTTAAAATATACCGATCACTCTATCAGGAAAAATAAAAGGGAGGATGGGCTTTACCATGCCTATAACTTAATCACGCTGAGTGAAAACAGGATTTCGGTACGCCGGCTGTATGAGATGCTCGAAGGACAGGTGGCTGTTTTAAGTTCAGGATTTTTATCCGTGGATGAAAGCCTGGAGGTAGTGGATGCACTCAAAGCCAGCAAACTGTTCCGGCCCGACCAGTACAGCTATCTGCTCTACCCCGACCGCCAGTTGCCGCGGTTTACCGAAAATAACAACATCCCCGAAAGTCTTGTGAAAGAGTCGGGGTTGCTTTCCCGGTTAACCGACGACAACGACTCCTCCATTATTTGCAAAGACAACACAGGCAGGTACCATTTCAACGGAAAATTCAGAAATTCCAGGATACTGGCAGCGGCACTTACCAAATTAGATCCGGAGAAATATGAAGGGCTGGTTGAAGAGGAATCTGCCAAGATCCTGGATATCTATGAATCCATTTTCGACCACAAGTCGTTTACCGGTCGTTCGGGGACGTTTTATGGTTACGAAGGACTTGGAAGCATCTACTGGCACATGGTATCCAAATTGATGCTGGCTGTTCAGGAAATCTATTTCCGGGGAATCCGCGACAAGGAAGATGCGGTCACTCTTAACAGGCTGAAGGAACACTATTATGAGATAAAAGCCGGAATCGGATTGTACAAATCTCCCCGGCTGTATGGAGCCTTTCCCACCGATCCATACTCGCACACTCCCCAAAATGCCGGGGCGCAGCAGCCGGGAATGACCGGACAGGTAAAGGAAGACTACATTGCAAGGATGGCAGAACTGGGGGTTCAGGTAAACGAGGGAAAAATTTCGTTCAACACCTCCCTGCTCAACCGCAATGAAATGCTGAAATCAGAAACCAGGTTTGAATTTTTTGATGTGAATGGAGAGAAACGGCATCTGGAATTAACTAATGGCCAACTTGGTTTTACCATTTGTCAGGTACCGGTAATTTATTCATCCTCAGATATAAACCAGGTTACGGTAACGCTTAAAGCCGGAGGAAAGGAGATACTCTCCGGCAAAGAACTAACTGCCCGGATAAGTAATTTTGTATTTAACAGAACAGGGGAAGTCGAAAAAATAGAGGTTGAATTACATCAGACAATTAAACCAAAAAATTATACCGATGAAGAATGCAGATACCAAATTATCGCTGAAAGAAAAAATAGGTTACAGCCTGGGTGATACCGCCTCCCACTTTGTATGGGATATGGTTGGGTTCTGGATACTGATATTTTACACAGACACCTTCGGCATTTCTGCGGCCGCTGCCGGGACCATAATGCTGATTGCCAGGTTTTGGGACATGATCAGCGATCCCATCATGGGGGTAATTGCTGACAGGACAAACACCAGATGGGGAAAATTCAGGCCCTACATCCTTTGGATGGCGCTGCCCTATAGTGTATTGGCAGTGCTGGCGTTTACCACACCCAACCTTGGAAATACAGGGAAAATAATTTATGCCGGGGTAACTTACATTTTGCTGATGTCGGTCTTTACTGCCATCAACCTCCCCTATTCATCATTGGGAGCGGTGATGACTTCCGACTCCTACGAAAGGGCCGGACTCAATTCCTACCGGTTTATTTTTGCCTTCATCGGACAGTTTATCGTTTCAGGAACGGCCCTTTCACTTGCCCTGTACTTCGGAAAAGGAGACAATGCCAAAGGATATCAGTATACGCTGATATTGTTCTCGATTATCAGTTTTATATTGTTCATGATCACGTTTAAAACCACCAAAGAGCGGGTACAGCCTCCAAAGGCACAAAAGGAGTCGCTCCGGGAAGATTTCAGGAACCTCTTCAGGAACAAGCCCTGGGTCATCCTCTTTTTCGTGGGGATTATCTCGTTTATCATGTTCGCCATACAGAATTTATCCATTGCCTACTATTTTAAATATTACATCGGGCGCGAGGAGAACGTGCAACTGTTTAATGTAATCGGTACGATTGCCCTGATTGTGGCCATTCCATTTTCAAAGCCACTGGCCAAAAGGTTCGGGAAAAAGAATGTCTTTCTCGCGAGTTCACTGTTGTCGGGATTTTTCTTTATTCTGCTCTACCTGCCGGGCGTAAACAACATCAACCTGATTTACGCCTTCAATATACTTGCGAAAATGTCGTATGCCCCTGCAGTACCCCTGCTGTGGACAATGCTGGCCGATACGGCAGACTATTCGGAGTGGAAAACCGGACGAAGGGCAACCGGACTGGTATTTTCGGCGGCGACTTTTGCCCAGAAGGCAGGATGGGGCATTGGCGGGGCGCTGGCAGGATGGTTGCTGGCCATTTTTAAGTTTGTGCCCAATGCAGCGCAATCAGAGATTGCCATTACCGGCATAAAACTTATGATCTCCGTAATTCCCGGCATATTGTATATGTCGTGTGCCATACTGCTCTACTTCTACACGATTGATCACAAAACCTGCATGCTGATGCAGAAAGACCTGGAGGACAGGCGGATGGAGGAAGATGATGAATGAAATGTCAATCAGTAGGTTAAACCGAACTGCCAGAGGGGTATCGTGTTCAGATATCCCAGTTCAATGTCATCCTTTACGATAAAAGTTGCAAGAATAATTAATTTGCACTACCGTAGTGCATATTTTGACATATTTTGCACTATTGAAGTGCGAATTGTATTTTACTGGACAGATCCGGAGTTTGCTGACCCCAAAAAAAAGACAAAATTGAGCCGGGTATTCATATTTATCTATTGTTCTGTCGTCAACGCCGGCGCGCTGATCAGCCTGCATTAGGATAGGGATGGCTACAGTTCTACCGTAATGCCGCGCCTATGGCGCTGGGTGCAGCTATATCAGGGTATACTGCAGGTCTATAGTTATGACGTGCCTATGGCGCATGGTGCTGCTATATCAGGGTATGCAGCAGGTCTATTGTTATGGCGCGGTGTAAAGCCATATACAGTAAGAACCGGAGTTCTTCCAGAGGCCCTTTGTTTGCGACTACAAGGTC
>CAYMXK010000339.1:0-5371 GCA_964393915.1 uncultured Prolixibacteraceae bacterium | reverse complement strand
CCGCCTTTTATGATGAAATCAGGGAATCCCCCCTTCTTACAAGAAAAAATTATGTCTACTCCTGTCTGGGATTTCACTTATGGCCTCCAATTATTGAAAGCATCATCAAACAGCCTTACGAAGAATACCTGAAGAGCACATTCTACCGCCGGCTGGGAGCGAATACCCTCACTTACAACGCATACAAGCACTACCCGCAGTCGAGGATTGCGCCCACGGAAGTGGATGACTATTTCAGAATGGAAACTTTGCGGGGATTTGTACACGACGAGGGTGCAGCCATTCTGGGAGGGATTTCAGGAAACGCCGGATTGTTTGGTACCGCGTCCGACCTGGCAAAACTTTTCCAGATGTACCTCTGGAAAGGATACTACGGAGGAGAACAGTTTATTCCGGCAAGCACAGTGGAAGAGTTTACCAGGGTGCAGTTTCCCCGGAACAATAATCGGAGGGGATTGGGTTTCGACAAACCGGAGATCAACCATCACCTGAAAAAGTCAGAGGACGCCTATCCAACAGGAAGTGTAAGTGCCAACAGTTTCGGCCATAACGGCTACACCGGCACCTTCGTTTGGGCCGATCCCGACAAGGAGATACTCTTCATCCTGCTGACAAACAGGGTGTACCCTACCCGAAACAACAGCGGGTTATCAGCCATGCGAATCAGGGGGGATATGCTTCAGTCGGTATATGATTCAATGAAGTAGTGTTTCTGTCAAATTTTGAAAATCCAATTTATCAGCTTAACTTTGCAAGCGATATTTCACTCAATGGGGTGCCTATATCTGCCAATCCTTGTAATAACAAGGTGGTGGAATGAAAATAAGGCTGAGATCATACCCTTATGACCTGATCCGGGTAATGCCGGCGGAGGGAAGGTAACCAGGATTTTTCCTGCCTCATTGGTTAGTTCTTTAACCAAATTTCAAAAAAAGATGAAAAAGATGAGTTTGCTGCTGCTAATGCAGTTGCTGTTATTGACCGGCATTGCCCAGACCGGTATCAAAGGCATTGTCACGGACCACAACAAACAACCGCTGCCTGGCGCAAGTGTGGTTATCAAACAAACCTACAATGGTATTTCAACGGGACACGACGGCAGTTATGAATTCAAAAACCTAAAAGCGGGAAACCATGTACTAATGGTTTCCTTTATCGGTTTCGAAACCAGAGAGGTTGACTTTAACCCCGCAGAAATTTCAGTACTGAATGTGGAGTTAACCCCAAAAGTTGTATTCACCGAAGAGATTATGGTTGCTGCTACCCGGGCAGGCGATAAAACACCTGTGGCTTATACCAACATTTCAGGTGAATTTCTGAAGGAGCGCAACTTTGGACAGGATATCCCCTACCTGCTGACGCTTACACCCTCGTTCGTGGCAACATCCGATGCCGGTGCCGGAATCGGGTACACCAACTTCAGGGTGCGGGGAACAGACCTGAACCGTATCAACGTCACGGTAAACGGCATCCCCCTGAATGATGCCGAATCGCATGGGACCTGGTTTGTTGACCAACCCGATCTGGCCGGCTCCACCGACAATATTCAGATACAACGGGGAGTAGGGACTTCGACCAATGGCGCCGCCGCTTTCGGGGCCACCATTAACCTTCAGACCCTGTCGCTCATACCGGAACCCTATACGGAATTCAGGACAGCAGCAGGCTCTTTTAGCACGTTCAGAAATACACTGTCTGCAGGAACTGGGCTTATCAACGGAAAATTTACTGTCGATGCACGCCTCTCCAAGATATCTTCAGATGGGTTCATCGACCGCGCATTCAGCGATTTGAAATCGTTTTACCTGGCAGCAGGATATTACGCTGCAAACACAGTGGTGAAAGTTATGGTTTCAGGCGGTCTTGAAACCACCTATCAGGCCTGGAACGGGGTGCCATCGGTACGACTTAACAGCGATGCTGAAGGGATGAAACGCTATGAAGACCACTGGCTGTATTCAGCGGCTGAAACCTCCCGGATGCTTGCATCCCATCCGCGTACATACAACCTTTATACCTATGAGAACCAGGTAGACAACTATCAGCAGGATCATTTTCAATTACACCTTTCACACCGTATTAGTAATTCAGTGAGTTTCAACGCGGCATTGCATTATACCATCGGATTGGGTTACTATGAACAGTTTAAGGCCAACCAGAAATTCACCGACTATGGCATGAACAATCCCGTAATTAACGAGCTGGAGGTGAAGAGAACCGACCTGGTGCGTCGAAAAATTCTGGATAATGATTTCTATGGGAGTATATTCTCCCTCAATTACAAAAAAGGGAAAACCGACTTGTGGTGGGGCGGCGGAGTGCATCAATACGACGGACTTCACTATGGAAATATTATCTGGGCCGCTCAGACAGGAGGTTATCCAAAGGATTACGAATGGTACCACAACAAGGGGGTAAAAACAGACATGAACAGTTACCTGAAAGTAAATTATCAGCTCACCAGCCTGATCAGCCTGTTCGGAGATGCACAAATTCGTCATATCAATTACGAAATGAAGGGAATTGATGATGACCTTCGCAGCCTCAGCCAGAAACACCTGTTCACTTTCTTCAATCCCAAGGCGGGGATATTTGTGCAGCCTTCAGCCCGGCAGCATGCCTACTTTTCGTTTGCCCGGGCAAGCCGCGAACCCAACCGCGATAATTTTGCCGATGCCGACCAAAGTAAGCCACAGCCACGGCACGAAACCCTCAATGATTTTGAGCTGGGCTATCAGATAAAAAATAATGCCTATACTGCTGGTGTCAACTTTTACTATATGCATTACAACCATCAACTGGCGCTTACAGGGCAAATCAACGATGTTGGCTCACCCATAATGGTCAATGTGGATAAAAGTTACCGCACAGGCATGGAGCTCAACTGGGGTGTGAAAATACTTCCTTCATTGCAATGGGATGCCAATGCAACATTCAGTAAGAATAAAATAAAGGATTTTACCGAATATATTGACGACTGGGATACGGGTGGTCAGCAGGCAAAGGCCCTGGGGACAACAGACCTGGCCTTTTCACCCAACACGACGGGCAACAGCCAGCTAAGGTGGAGTCCTTTCCTGAACACCGGCATCAGCCTCGTATCGCATTATGCAGGTAAACAATACATTGACAATACATCGAGCGATGACCGGGTGCTGGAGGCATGGATGGTAAATAGTCTTATCGCCGACTACAAATTCAGCACTGAACTGTTTGACCAGGTGACGCTGAGGTTGATGGTCAATAATCTATTTGATACTGAATATGAAAGCAATGCATGGGTATATTCCTACCTGCTTGACGGACAGCGTTATAAAATGGACGGATACTTCCCACAGGCGGGGATTCATTTTATGTTTGGGATCGATATCAGGTTTTGAAAAATGTTATCCCCTCAATAAGCGGGTACCTTTGCCTTTGGCAAAGTTCTGGGGATTGGTAACCAACACTTCACCCACTCCATTGTAGAGCGCTTTGAACCCATTCTGAAGTTTTGGGATCATTCCTGTACTGATAATGCCAAGCTCCTGGTTTTCAACAAATGATCTCTCAGTGAGCTCTGGCATTACACTATTATCATCAAGAGGGTCGGAAAGAACGCCCCTTTTCTCGAAACAATAGAAGAGAAATACCTTGAAGTGGTGTGCAAGGTCTATAGCCAGGTGCGCGGCAATAGTATCTGCATTGGTGTTCAGAATCTGTCCCCGGCCATCGTGTGTGAGCGGGGCGATTACGGGAATCACATTTTCCTTCAGCAGAATCCGCAACTCACGGGTGTTAATATTCTCCACATCGCCGACAAACCCATAGTCGACATCGGCAACGGCCCGGCGGCGGGCACGAATCAGATCAAGGTCTGCTCCGGTAAATCCAAGGGCATTCAGGTTTCTTGCCTGGAGTTCGGCTACTACCTTCTTATTCACCAGTCCGCCATAAACCATGGTGACCACTTCGAGCATGGCTTCGTCGGTGATGCGCCGGCCTTCCACCATTTGGGTTTCAATGCCGAGCCGGTTCGCCATGGCAGTGGCTGCCTTACCTCCGCCATGTACAAGTATTTTATACCCGGTTACACGAACAAAATCATCCAGCAGAGCTTTTAGCAGTTCGGGTTCTTCAACCACCTTACCACCAACTTTAACGATTGTCAGTCTGTCCATATATGACTATATCAGCGTTGTAAAAAGTTTTTAAGAATTTCAGAACCTATGCTGCCACTTTTTTCCGGATGAAACTGGGTGGCATAAAAATTATCCTTTTGCAGTGCTGCGCTGAAGGGAACTATATAGTTACATGTTGCTGCCGTATGGTCCCCCACACTGGCATAATAGGAGTGTACGAAGTAAACGTATTGCTGTTCCATATCCGGGTTGAATATTTCGCTGTTCAAATCAAAAATCGCATTCCAGCCCATATGAGGAACTTTGGTAATGTATTCATTTCCAGGTGTGGGAATAAATCTTTCTACCCTTTCATCAAAAATTCCCAGGCAGGTGGTGTCCCCCTCTTCGGAATGGCTGCACATCAATTGTAAGCCCAGGCAAATGCCCAACACCGGTTGTTTAAGCGATGGGATTAGCTTATCCAGGCCTTCCTTGCGGAGATAGGCCATTGTAGTGCTGGCCTCTCCTACCCCGGGAAAAATGACTTTATCAGCTTTCCTGATTTTCTCGTGGTCGGCTGTGATTTCGGCATTCACCCCCAAACGGTTCAGCGCGTTGTTCACCGATTCGATGTTGCCTGCGTTGTATTTGATGATTACGATATTCATAACAGGGATTCCATAACTTTAATCATATCCCTGAATTCTTCTTCCTTGAAGAGACGGGTCATGTAAACGATTTTCCCATCCTTGTCGATGATGACATTACGCGTTACCCCGGCGCCCTTTTCAGCAAACGTGTAAAATATTTTTCCTCCAGGATCGAGCGCCAAAGGATAGGTGATGGCGACATCTTTGCCGAATTTGATCACTTTATCCAGAGGCTCATCCAAATCAACTCCAAATAAAGCGAAATTGGGGTTGTTTTTATGTTTCAGCCATATATCCTTTTCAATGTGTGGCATCTCCTTCCGGCAAACCCCGCACCAACTTGCGGTGAACTGCAGCATAACCACCCTGCCCCGAAGGTCCTTCATTTTTATTTTTTGGCCATCCGTAAGTTCCATTTCAAAATCGGGTACCTGCTGACCGATCTTTACGATGTAGCCATAATCGGTCGGAACCTGCTGCTTTGCCCCCCCCTGCGCGAATACCACGAAGGCCGGAACTAAAATAAGGGTACAGATTAAAATAGCTATCCTTTTCATCTCATTATAATTGTTAGTTTTTAAAGGTATTCGATGTAACTCCCATGAAAATTACAATGCT
>CAYMXK010000338.1:0-5389 GCA_964393915.1 uncultured Prolixibacteraceae bacterium | reverse complement strand
AAGGAGCCGGAAACCATAGCCAGTCTTCCGGAGGAGCTTGAAAAACTGCAACGCTCCATCCAGGAGAATACTGAGCGGATCAAAAGCCGGGAAGCTCTGTTGATAGAAAAGAGCCAGGAGGCTGCTGCGTCATTGTACAGCCTGATATGGCAAATGGAGGCGATTGAAAAGGACCGGATCGAAAGCAATACCCTTGAGGCCGATGTCCTGGCTGCTTCTGCCAAAGAGCGTGTGTTATTCTTCGGGATAATAATGGTACTTCTTGTGAGCTTATTGATTTTCCAGGTTTTCCGGTTTATATGGAAGAACAGGGAAACACAGAAGGTGCTGATCAGCTCCCGGCAGCAGGCACTCGAGCTGGCCCGTGCCAAAGAGATGTTTATTGCCCACGTAAGCCATGAAATGCGCACTCCTGTCAATGCAGTATACGGAGTAACCCGGCAGGTTTTACAGCGTGAACTGGATCAGCGGTTGCGCGAAGATTTAACTGTCGTGCACAATTCGGCAGAACATCTGTTAAACCTGGTGAACGATACACTCGACCTGGCCCGGATCAATTCCAACATGCTTTCTTTTAGTCCGGCTGACTTTTCTCCAGCTTCTGTAATGCAGGAGGCTATCGGGCTTGCAGGTCCGGGTGCAGATGAAAAGAAAATCACTTTAACTTACGAGCAGGGTGATAATATGTCGGAAGCACTCTTCGGAGATCCATTGAGGCTGAAACAAATGGTGTTAAACCTCCTCAGCAATGGAGTCAAATTTACTGAAAAGGGAGAGGTGAAACTTACCGCAGAAGTTGTTAAACAAAATGGTGAACTCATCCTTGATGTGATGGTTACTGATACCGGAATAGGTATCAGTGAGCATGACCTCCCGAAAGTTTTTGATGAGTTTATGCAATCAGGCAGCAACGATCCTTTAAAGCACAGAGGCACGGGGCTTGGGTTGTCCATTGTAAAAAGTCTTGCCGAGCTGCAGGGTGGAGAGGTCAGGATAAATAGTACTCCGGGAAAGGGATCCCGGATTGGATTTAAGATTCCTTACAAAAAGGGCAATCCGGATAATCTTAGAACGAAGGAGGTGATATCTGCCGATATTCATGATCAACTGCATAATCTCAGAATTTTAGTAGTCGATGATGAACCCTACAATCGCCATTTACTCCGGATGATCATGCAAAAGTGGGAAATAGAGATGATAGAAGCCACAAATGGACAAGAGGCTGTATATATGGCATTAAGTAATGATTTCGATGCCATTCTGATGGATATCCGCATGCCGGTAAAAGACGGCGTCCAGGCTTCCCGGGAAATTCTGGAAGGAAAACCCGGTTCATTGATTATTGCCTCCACTGCCGCAGCCGGAAAGGAGGAAACCGACAGGTTTTTAGAAGCAGGAATGCAGGCCGTTCTTGCCAAGCCATTTACCGAATTGCAGCTGGCTGAACTGCTTGGCAGATTTTTTGCCATCCGGGGAGCCGCGAAAACTGATCCTGTAGTCAGGGTGTCATCCGGCGGTGACAATCATCCTCGGGTAAATATTGATGAATTGTACCGGATTTCAAACGGGAACAATGGTTTTTATCTCGAATTGATCCAAATTTTTATCAATACCACCGAAAAAGGGCTTAACAAAATCAGGGAAGCTTTCGTAGTGCAGGATTATGATACCATATCCAACCTGGCTCATAAAATGGCCTCACCTGTAAATCATCTTCAGGCAAAATTGCTTTATCAGAAGCTGAAGGAACTCGAGAATCTCGATTATGCCCTTGTTCAGGATGATGATGTTAACGAATTGATATCCAGGATTGAAAATGAGGTACGCCTGATCAACCAATATCTGCGGAAGGTGTACAAAAAGGAGAAGGGAACTGACTTTCCTGAATCTGTGAATTAGTAAAAAGTTTAACAATCCGTTGAATATATTTGGGCCTTGCAGATCGCAAAGCCTAAAACATCATCGAAAACACTTAAAGGGGGTGCTATCGGTGTCGGAGCCGGGTCTGTGATCGGCGAACTGAACCGGCAACCGGGACAGACCATTTTCTGTGGAATAACATTTATTCATATGACTTTTGGATTTAAAAATACGAGTTGGCAATTAAACTGATTCTGATTACTTTTGTAAAATACCAAATTAAAATTACTGATGCACGAAGCCAACCAGTCTTTCAAAATTTTTGTCGTCGAAGATGATGAGTGGTACAACCGGTTGCTGTTGCATAACCTGACTCTTAATCCAGATTATGAAGTTGAATCTTTTACCAATGCGACCGATTGCTTAAGTAATCTGCACAAATCTCCTGACCTGGTTACTGTTGATTACCGTTTGCCCGACCTGAAAGGACTTGAATTGCTGAAGAGAATCAAGGAATTTAACCCCGATATTCAGGTAGTACTCATTTCAGAACAGGACGACATAGAGGTGGTGGTGGAGTTATTAAAGCATGGAGCATATGATTATATTGTTAAATCTCGCGATATCCGTGAGCGGCTCCTTAATACAGTCAACAATATCCGCAGCAGGGCTGGATTACAGAAAGAAATCGCCACTCTCCGAAAAGAAGTAAGCAGGAAATACGACTACAGATCAACCATTATCGGGAACAGCCCCACAGTGGAAAAGATATATGACCTTATCAACCGGGCTATCCAGACCAATATAACGGTAATGGTTACCGGAGAAACCGGAACAGGCAAGGAGTTGGTTGCAAAGGCGATACATTATAATTCTGACAAAGCCGAAAAACCATTTGTGGCTGTGAATATGGCAGCCATCCCCAAGGACCTGGTGGAGAGCGAACTTTTTGGGCACGAGAAAGGTGCCTTTACCGGAGCCAATTTCCGGCGAATCGGAAAATTTGAGGAGGCCAATGGCGGCACCCTCTTTCTCGACGAGTTGGCTGAGATGGAAATATCACTGCAGGCAAAACTGCTCAGGGCCCTGCAGGAACGGGAGATTGTAAGGATCGGCTCCAACAGGCCGGTGAGCTTTGATTGCCGGATCATTGTCGCCACCAACAAAAACCTGCTTGAAAACGTAAAGGAAGGTACATTCCGGCAGGATCTGTACTACAGGCTGTATGGCCTGCCTATAGAAATACCCCCTCTCCGGGAACGTGGAAACGACATCATTGTTCTGGCAAGAAAGTTTATCATTGACTTCTGTGCCGATAACAACCTTGCTCCCAAAACACTATCCCAACAGGCTGTTAATAAACTGCTCAATTATTCCTATCCGGGAAATATCCGGGAATTAAAATCAATAGCCGAACTTGCCTGTGTTCTTTGCGATACCAACGAAATATCGAGCGAAAATCTGATGATGGGCAGCAATGAAATGCTTGACAACATCTCCGGTGATGAACTTACCCTGCGCGAATACAATATCCGGATTGTGAAAAACTACCTGAAAATATACGATAATAATCCAAAAACCGTTGCGGAGAAGCTCGATATTGGTGTTGCAACGGTCTACCGAATGCTCAAAGAGGACAAAGAAGAGAACCCGGAGGAAAGCAACCCATATGCTTTATCCTGAAACTGGCCTGGCTTTATCCTGACCTGGCTTGTCCACCAGTTTTTTCCCATGGGCATCCTCATTTTATCATGTTAATAAAACTCAAATCAATTTGATAATCTTTCAGGAGGTTATCAAATTATAAGTGATTGTAATTCAGATAAATAGGAATATAATTTAGTTGGCACCAAAGTTGGCATATCAAAGCTGTCACCTTCCTTGAAACTGAAATCAGGTATGTTGTGCAAAAACAAAAGGATAAAAAATAACAGTAATTTTTACAAAAAATGAAAAGCCATGAAAAAAGAAGTTTTTAAACCAATCACTATTATAGCTGTAATTGTCTTGTTGACAGTAATCGGCTTTGGATTGTTTCAGCTCAGTAAGAAAACAGACGAGCTGCAAGCAATGAAAATGGAGAAGGATAACCTTACGGATGTTATGTATCAGCGGGATTCAACCATCAATGATTTTATGATGGCATTCAATGAGATCGATGACAATCTTACTTTTATAAACTCGCGACGCAATCAACTGTCGCTTGAAGCTGCGAATGAGATGGATCTGGATAGAAAAACCACGATACTGAACGACATAAAACTCATGGACAGCATGTTGGTAGCCAGTAGCCGGCATATTGAAGATCTCGAAAAACGTTTGAAAGACTCAGGAGTTAAAATGCGCTCGTTCGAAAACCGGATTGCTGCCTTAAATAAAACCATGTTGGAAAACAGTGCCGAGATGGATGTGCTCAGGCAATCTATGGAGGAGAAAGACTATCAGATAGCAGGGCTGAATACCAGGCTGGAAATGTATGAGGCAGTGGTTGAAGAGAAGGATGAGGTTATCAGGGTGAATGAATATACCATTGAAGAAAAGGAGCAGGAACTAAATCAGTTAAACAAGGCCTGGTACACTATGGGAAGTTTCAGGGAACTGAAAGAGCATGGCATCCTTTCCCGCACGGGAGGTGTCCTGGGCATTGGCTCCACAAAGGAATTACAGCAGAATTTCAGCAACGACTATTTTACCTCTCTCGATATCAGGGATACAAAAATGATTCCGATTGCTTCGAAATCAGCCCGTGTCATAAGCGATCATCCCGAAGATTCCTATGAATTAATAGTCGAAGACGGACTAATCACTGCATTGGTTATCGAAAATCCTGAAGAGTTCTGGAAAATTTCAAAATATGTAGTGGTTGAAACGAAATAATCAATAAGGGCTACTCTCATAAGTTCCTTTTGCATTTTTTTTCATGTTGCCCGGGGTTAATTAACTCCGGGCTTTTTTTTGGGAAAAGATTTGTTAATAATTGACTTGGCAACAAGATTAAAAATCAAAATTGCCTGAAAAAACGATAATTTTGTCTTTTCAAATCGCAAAGATTATTAAACTGATAAAATATCATGACAAATTACAAAAAAGCAATACTGGTAATCCTCGATGGTTGGGGAATTGGCGATGGAAGCAGAGGGGATGTCATCTCCCAGGCTCCGACTCCCTTTATGGATTCCCTTCTTGAAAAATATCCACATTCTCAGTTGCTGGCACATGGCCGCAATGTGGGATTGCCCGATGGGCAAATGGGCAATTCTGAAGTGGGGCACCTCAATATTGGTGCTGGCAGGATTATTTACCAGGACATGGTTAAGATTACCAAGGCCATTGAAGAACGGACATTGTGGAATGAACCCCAGGTGGTGAAGGCATTTACATATGCCAAAGAAAACAACAAAAAAGTACACCTGATTGGGTTGATAGGCCCAGGCGGCGTCCATGCCCTGAGTGCACACATGGTAGCCCTTTGTCAGATCGGTACCGATATGGGTCTTAACAATATTTATATTCATGGGCTTACCGACGG
>CAYMXK010000337.1:0-5398 GCA_964393915.1 uncultured Prolixibacteraceae bacterium | reverse complement strand
CACTTTGTGGTCTTTGTGGTTAAGAGTAGGTTGAAAATCATGAATCATTCTTAACGACATTGGAATAGATATTAAAATAATATTATTATATGTTATTGATTAATTCAAAAATTTTTGCCAAAATCGTGATTTTATAAGATAAAACACTGAATTTGTAATCTAATTTAAAAATTGAAATTAAATCTTTCATATAATGGCACAATTGTAATACAATACAAGTGAAATTTCATATTTTTCAATCATCTGGTAAAAATAGATTTATGAATATCTATTTTGTTTTCTATATTTTTTATCAAAAAATCCTCTTCAAGTGATGTTGTTATTGAAAATTTTATACATATATTTGTAAATGATATTAAAAAGAATTTTGTGTTTGTGTTTACAACTCTAAAATTTTAAAATGAAGGAAATTGGCTTAATAAACCGAAACTTGGCTAAGGTTGTGGCAGAACAGGGGCACCAGGATCTTTTAATGGTTGTTGATGCAGGTTTTGCAATTCCATTGGGCGTAGAAACAATTGATATTTCACTTAGTCAAAATCATCCAATGGTTTTGGATGTGCTTACAGAATTAAGAAAATTCTATTCAGTTGAAAAAATGATTCTGGCCAAACAAACAATAGAAACCAATCCAACGCTGTTTAATAAAATTACCACCATTTGGGAAAATAGTCCCGAAATTGAAGTAGTCGATCATACAGAATTGAAACAAATTTCCAAAACGGTGAAGGCAGTTATACGCACAGGTGACTTTACTGCATATGGAAATGTAATTCTGGTGTCGGGTGCAGGAGAACGATGGTTCTGCGAACTATAGTGTATAATCTGATAAAACCAAATTTGAAACGGGCATGAAAAAATCTTTTATTCAAACAATAATTTTTAATCCCGGCAACATTCGGGACATGCGGGCTACATCAAAAACCTTTAAAAACTAACCATTAAAGTGATGAAACTATGACTGAAAAAATAAGCCTGATTGATGCTTCTATCATTATCATATACCTGTTAGGCATTCTGGTAATAGGCATCATGTCGGTCCGGTTGAAAAAAATGACCAGTGATGGTTATTTTTTAGCAGGACGGGGATTGAATTGGGTTTTGGTTGGCGCTGCGTTATTTGCATCCAACATTTCGACAATTCATCTGGTCGGCCTCGCTGCTTCAGGATATAACGAAGGCCTTGTCTGGGGAAATTTTGAATGGCTGGCATCTATAACATTAATAATGTTGGGTTTAATCTTTGCTCCGTTTTATTTTAAAAGCAAAATCTCCACCCTGCCCGAATTTCTGGAAAAAAGGTATGATTCCCGCTCAAGAACAGTTCTTGCGTTTATTGCCATTATAGGTGCCTTGTTTGTGCATATTGGCATGAGTTTATACGCAGGTGCAGTGGTTTTTGAGACGTTTTTTGGAATTAATGTCCTGACTTCAATACTTGTAATATCCATAATAACAACGATATATACAGTTCTTGGAGGATTAAAGGCAGTTGTTGTGACCGAAACCATTCAATCTGCAATTTTAATTGTTGGGGCAGTAATACTAACCGGTTTTGGGATTTATGCCTTATCTGATGGTGGTATTAATACCATTGCGGAATTAAAGGCAAATTTAAAGCCTGGTCAGCTGAGGATGTTGCATACAAAAGAAAGCATGAATGCCATGGGGGGCGACACAGGACTGACCTGGTATGCCTGTTTGCTTGGATATCCTGTACTGGGCCTTTGGTACTGGTGTTCCGACCAGACCATTGTTCAGCGGGTATTAGGCGCGAAAACAAAAAGGGATGCCCAGTTGGGGCCAATTTTTGCGGGATTCCTGAAAATATTGCCAGTATTTATTTTGGTATTTCCAGGGGTAATTGCTTATGTTTTGTTTAAAGATATTATTGGAACAAATGCCAATATGGCGCTTCCAGTAATGATTAGCCAGTTGTTGCCTGTTGGACTGAAAGGATTAATGGCAGCCACTCTGCTTGCAGCATTGATGAGTACCATTGCCGCAGCGCTGAATAGTTCCGCGACATTGGTGGCAGTGGATATTGTTAAAAGATTAAATCCTGAGATTTCAGATAAAAGGCAGATTGCTATCGGACGCTATGCGGCAATCGCAGTCATGCTTTTGGCTATGGCCTGGTCTACACAGGGCGATAAGTTTACGAGCATCTTCGAGGCAATCAATAAAATTGCTGCGGCTATAGCACCACCTGTGGCTGTGGTGTTTCTTTTCGGTGTTTTCTCTAAAAGAGGCACCCGTCAGGCAGCATTTGTGACCCTAATACTAGGTCTGATTCTCGGAATCGTCTCCTTTTGTTTCGATTTTGAACCTATAAGTGGTTATATGTACATCACTAAAGGATGGCATATACCCTTTATGATGCAGGCATGGTGGCTATTTGTAATATGTACGGTCATCTATTTTGCAGTAAGTTACGCAACACAAAAACCACCCAAAGAAGTTACAGATTTTTATACCTGGGATCATCCTTTGGCGGTAGTGAAAGGAAAGATCACAAGCTTCAATGACGTACGGGTTTTTGCCATTATCCTTATCCTGACATTGGTCGTTTTGTATGTTTTATTTTCATAGATAGAGATTAGGTTAATTAGAAAGAAGAAAGCCGGGTGGATAAAGGTCTGCCCGGCCCTTCTTAAAACAAATTAAAAAAATGAGACAAGCCATAATGATTTCGCCGGGCAAAATTGAATATACCGATGTTAGTGCCCCGAAAATACTTAAACCCCACGAAATTCTCCTTAAAATTCAACGAATTGGGATATGCGGAAGCGATATCCACGTTTTTCATGGAGAGCATCCCGCCACCCCTTACCCTGTTGTTCAGGGACATGAGTATTCTGCTACTGTAGAGGCCGTGGGCGCAAAAGTTGTGAAAGCAAAGCCGGGAATGAAGGCAACAGCCAGGCCACAATTGGTTTGCGGTGAATGCGGACCGTGTATAAGAGGGCAATACAATGCCTGCCAGAATCTGAAAGTTCAGGGATTTCAGGCTCCCGGTGTTGCACAGGATTATTTTATTGTAACAGAAGACAGGTTGGTTGTCCTGCCGGACTCATTATCCTTTGAGCAGGGGGCAATGGTTGAACCCGCTGCCGTAGGAGCCCACTCCACAAGTCGCACGACAGGTATTAAGGGCAAAAACGTGGTGGTATCGGGTGCCGGTACAATTGGAAACCTGGTAGCCCAGTTCGCGAAAGCCCGCGGTGCAAAAAAAGTGTTGATTACCGATATCAGCAATTACCGGCTTCAGAAAGCAAGGGAATGCGGAATTGAGTATGCGCTCAATGTAAGTGAAACATCTGCTGAAGAAGGGATTAAATCCTGTTTTGGTGACGAGGGATTTCAGATTGGTTTTGAGGCGGCCGGCGTGCAGGCCTCTTTAGATTTTTTGCTGGCCAATGTTGAAAAAGGAGGCGACGTGGTTATTCTTGGAGTGTATGCGAAAAATCCGGAGATAAATATGTACTACGTTGGCGAACATGAGTTAAACCTCTTTGGTTCGATGATGTACAGGCACGAAGATTATGAAGAAGCCGTATCAATGATTGCCAACGGGAAAATAAATACAGAACCATTGATCTCAAAACATTTTCCGTTTAACCAGTACATGGAGGCTTATGAATACATTGAACATCAGGGAGATAAAACGATGAAAGTGATGATCGACCTTTAGCTGTTTCATATGAAAAGAAAAATAGTAACTGGCATTGGTGAATTACTCTGGGATATGTTACCCCAGGGTAAACAACTGGGTGGTGCACCGTTTAATTTTTCATTTCACGCTTCACAGGCTGGTTGCGAGGCTCACGTAGTAAGTGCTATAGGTGACGATGATTCAGGGGCAGAGATAATAAAATCAATGGCTTTCCTTAATCTTGACGATAAATATATCCAAACCAGCTCATGTCCCACAGGCAGTGTGGAGGTAAAACTTAATGAAAAAGGACACCCGGATTATACAATCATCGAAGATGTGGCATGGGATCATATTTCATGGGATATTGGCTTAGCCGGCCTCGCGCAGGCTACTGATGCGGTTTGTTTCGGGAGTCTGGCCCAAAGAAACAGCACCTCCCGAAGGACCATTCTGAAATTCCTCGAGACAGTTTCCCCAAATTGTCTTAAGGTTTTTGACATAAATCTTCGACAAAATTTTTACACTCCTGGAATATTGCTGGAATCACTTAAACATGCCAATATCCTGAAATTAAATGAGGAGGAATTACCGGTTGTCGCCTCCCTTTTTTCCCTTGATGGTAATAGTGAGAGTCAATTAGTCAAGTTATCCCAAATTTTTGGATTGGAATACATCGCTTATACCATGGGTAGTGAGGGCAGTTTACTGATGGGCAGGGGGGAGTCATCATTTGTTAAGGCACCGAAAGTTGAGATCGTTGATACGGTCGGGGCGGGGGATTCTTTTACGGCTGTCCTTGTTACGGGAATACTGAATGAGATTCCATTAAATGATATACACAAAAAAGCAACGGAAATTGCTGCAATTGTTTGCACATGTGCCGGAGCAACACCATTGATAGATAAAGGGTTAATGCAATTTTGAGTAACAAGGGCACCATCTGAAAAATGAGTTTATACTTTTTTACATTTTGAAAGAGACTTTAAAAAAATACTTTGATTTTTCAAACTAAAAGACTTAAGACAAGACAATGAAGCAATTTAATTACCACCAATCAACGCAAATACTTTTTGGGAAAGGCCGGATAAAGGAATTAGGTGAAATCTCAAAAAAATATGGAACTAAAGTTCTGCTGGTGACAACCTCTGCAAATATTCCTGCACTGGAAGCCCAATATGCAGGTGTGATAAAAATTCTGGAGGATGCCGGTTTGGAAGTTGCCCATTATGACGGCGTTATTCCCAACCCAACAATTGAGTCGATTTCAGCAGGTGCTGAAATGGCCAAAAGTTTTGGAGCAAATGTTATAATCGGGTTGGGTGGGGGTTCCAGCATGGATTCCGCCAAGGCAATTTCAGTCGAAGCCACTCACGAGGGTACAAGTTGGGATTACCTGTTTTATAAATCACCCCAGCCTGATCCTGCTAAATTATTGCCTGTAATAGCCGTATCAACCACTTCGGGTACCGGCTCGCAGGTTACCCAGGTGGCAGTTATCACCAATACACAGCTGCGCGACAAGTCGGCTTTGTATAACAATATTTTGTATCCCCAGGTGTGTATCATCGATCCTGAACTGATGGTTACCGTGCCTGAGTTTGTTACGGCAACAACCGGTTTCGACGTGTTGTGCCATGCCTTTGAGAGCACAATTAACCCGGGGACTGGCGCCTATGTTGATCTGCTGGCATGGGAAGCCATATCAATAGTAGCGGAATATCTACCCAAAGTTCTGGTTGA
>CAYMXK010000336.1:0-5400 GCA_964393915.1 uncultured Prolixibacteraceae bacterium | reverse complement strand
CAGTAGAAACGGAGAGTTAACATCGTCTGTTAAGGTTAGACAGGCAGACCGCACCGGAATATCGCCGGATAAAAAATGGCGGGCGTTTACCAGGGATTTCAACCTGTTCGTCGAAAACCTGGAAACTGCTGAAGAAATTCAGCTTAGTTATGCCGGGAAAAGGGAGTTTGAATATGGTACCTCTTATGGCTGGGGAGATATTATCAAGGGAGAGAACGGCATCAGACCGGAACGTTTTTTTCTTACCTGGTCACCTGACTCAAGGAAAATTCTTAGCCAGATCGTGGATTTCAGAAGGGCTGAGAAGATGTACCTCCTCGATTTCAGCAAGGACGAAAAGTTCCGGCCCGAACTGCTGTCGTATTACAGGGGCTCACCCGGTGACACTACCGTTGTCTATAATATTCCGGTAGTTTTTGATGTTGAAAAGCGAAGGGAGACTGTTCTTTCAGAATTGGCCAGACCACATTTTATGTCTGCCAGCCTGAAGTGGGATGAAACTGCTAAGGCCCTGCCAGATGGGGAGATGGTTGGTGCAACCCTCTCCGGAATGGTATTTCAGCGGGGTTACAAACAGCTGGATTATGTCAGGGTGGATGCGGAGAGTGGTTCAATTAGGAAATTATTTACCGACAGCTCCGAAACTTTTGTTGAAAGCACTTACCATTTTCAGGACCTGAAGAACGGCCAGTTTATTGTTTCTTCGGAAAAAACAGGCTGGAAGCACCTGTATTTATATGATGGCAATTCCGGTGAACTGATCAGGCCGCTTACCTCCGGGGATTTTGTGGTGACTCGTTTGCATCATATCGACAAGGAGAAGCAATGGGTTTATTTTGAAGCTACCGGCAGGGAAAAAGGAAGGAACGTATACTACCCTCATCTTTATAAGGTCAGGATCGATGGAACCGGATTAACACTGCTTACCAGGGAAGATGCCTACCATAATATACATATTTCAAGAGATAAAAAATTCTTCACTGACAACTATTCCAGGGCGGATCACCCGACAAAGTCTGTACTCAAAGACCTGGAAACCGGCGATATCACCATGGAGATTTCTGAGGCTGATATTTCCAACTTGTTGGAGAGAGGGTACCAGTCGCCACGTCATTTTTCGGCCATCGCCAAAGACGGGAAAACTGAAATATATGGGTTGTATTATTTACCAACGGATTTTGATGCTTCAAAAAAATATCCCGTTGTTGATTATACCTACACCGGGCCATTTACGGCGATAACTCCCAAATCATTCAGGGACGCTCTGATGGGGCACCAGCAGGCCATGGCCGAGCTGGGTTTTGTAGTAGTAACGATTGATGGGACAGGTACTTCAGGCAGGGGAAAGGCATTTCAGGATGTGTCATACAGGAACCTGGGCGATGGTACTACCGATCATGTACTTGCCATTAAACAACTTTCAGCCAAAGCGCCCTATATTGATACTGACAGGGCCGGGATTTTCGGCCACTCTGCCGGGGGGTATGATGCGGTTAGGGCAATGCTGATCCATCCGGATTTTTACAAGGTTGGGGTAGCCTCTGCTGGTGACCACGACCACAGAATGGAAAAAGCCTGGTGGCCCGAGATGTATATGGGGTATCCCGTGGGGGATTTTTACCATGAGCAGTCGAATGTGACCAATGCATCCAGCCTGCAGGGACGGCTGCTGCTGGCCCATGGCGCAATCGATGAGAATGTAAATCCGTCGGCTACCTACAAGCTGGCTGAAGCCCTGATCAAAGCAGGGAAGGATTTTGACCTGTTCATCTGGCCAGGGAAGAGCCACAGTTTTGGCAGGCCTGCAGGCGATTATTTCACTAAGAAAAGATGGGATTACTTTATTCAGCACCTTTTGGGAGAAGAACCCATTTTGCATTACCAACCAGATTAATTTAAATGAAAACCAAAAAGCAACTTTTCGATGACCTGACAAAGGGAATCCTTCCTGAAAGAACCTTGTTCAGGCCAATTTTGATGCATTTTGCCGCCCGGTTTGCAGATACTACCTACGGTAAATTCGCGTCTGATTACAAAACGCTGGTGGATTGCAATATCCGGGCAATGGAATATTTCGATACCGATATGGTCGGATTGATTTCAGATCCCTACCGGGAAACGTCCGCATTTGGAGCCCGGGTGAGTTTTCCTGATGAAGCTGTGCCGCGAATCGAAAACATCCTGGTGAAAACCTTTGATGATGCAGACCGGCTGAAAATACCCGATGTGTATAAGTCGGAGCGGACGCTCGACCGCATCAGGGGAGCTGAACTATTTCAGAAAGAATTGAAAGGAACGGTGCCGGTAATCGGATGGATTGAAGGGCCATTGGCCGAGGCATGTGACCTTGCCGGTGTTTCCGGGATGCTGCTCCAGCTCATGATGGGTCCCGATTTCAGTAACCTGCTGATGGATAAATGTGTGATTACAGCCAAAGCCTTTGCCCTTGCGCAACTCAATGCAGGATGCGACGTTATCGGAATGGGGGATGCCATATGCTCGCAGATTGACCACGAAACATATGATATGTTTGTTAAGGAGCGGCACCAGGAAATCATTGAGTTTATTCAGGAGAAGGGGGGTAAGGTCAAATTGCATATTTGCGGCGATATCACCCATCTTCTGCCCGCTTTGGCCGACCTAAACGTTGATATACTTGATCTGGATTACATGGTTGATTTGCACCATGCCCGGGATTTGGTCGGAAATGACCCGGTTTTTTGCGGGAACATTAACCCTGTACTCATTCAGGATCTGACGGCAGCGGAGATCGAATCCCGGGTCGGGGAAATGGTCCGTTCAATGAAGGGTCAGAAATATATACTTTCAGCAGGCTGCGAAATAACGGTTAATACTCCCCATGGGAATCTGCTGGCAATGAGCAGGGCAAGATAGCCTTCCCTGCATCTGATTTACTTCCCGGATGGGGACTGCAATCTTTACTGTTTTATTGATTTTCAAATAATACGATTTTATGCAACAATTCACTTTCTCTTTTAACGAACTGGATATCGACAGTTCTGAAGCCGAACAATTACTCGGCTTTGAGCCCGGGCAGCTGCCCGAACCATTTAACTCCATGCTGGCCGGAGCCATCGAAGCTGCTCCGGAATTATGCCAAATCCAGGCAGGGTACCGGTTATTCCATGCGCCGGTTTTTAATAAAGACCTTTATGAAATTTCTGTGGAAGGCGTGTCTTTCCTCCCCGGCAAAATCGTTTATAACCAGTTGAAAAGCTCTGTGTCAATTGCCTTGTTTATCGCCACTGCAGGAGCTGGCATTGCTGGCCGGATAAAGGAGCTGGCAGAGGCAGGCGACGCTGTCAGTAGCTATGTATTTGATGTATTGGGTTCTGTGATCGCTGAAAAAGCTGCCGTAAAGCTGGTGGACAGGCTCGAAATGGCAGTGGATGCACAAGGGCATAAAGTTTCTGATCCATTCAGTCCGGGGTATTGCGATTGGAGTGTGGCTGAACAGCAGAATCTTTTTTCGTTCTTCCCCGAAGGTTTTTGTGGCGTTACCCTTTCCGGTTCTTCACTGATGTCTCCTGTGAAATCGGTGAGCGGGATTGTCGGTATTGGAACCGGTGTTAAGCGCAGAGGAGCTCAGTGCTTTATGTGTAATGACTTGAATTGTTTGCATGGAAAAATTGCCAGAGGTACGATGACTTTTCAATAGTCTCCAGGTTAATATGTGAATGGTGAAATCTGAAATTCAAGGCATTTTTTTTTGATTTTTTTAATTAGCCTCGATTTTTATAAAAAAGTTTCTATTTTCACCCCCTGATAACCGGTCATAAAGATTGGTATTCATATAAAAAATATTTGTTTGTTTTATTAAGAACCATATCATGAACCAGAGCAAACCACGAATCATCAAAGACTACGACAAACTGGACCCGGCAATTCAGGAACAGATAAAACTGGTTTACCCGGCCGGTTTTAGTGACTCCCTAATCTACTATTTTGATAAAGATGGGAAAAATGTCAGTGCACTCCCTTTTGAAACTGATGATAAATATTACCTCATTCGAATGACCCTAAGCGAAGCTGAACGAATTATCGAGGACGACGATGATTACGATGATGACGGCTTCCTGAAAGACCACGTTCGCGAGGAGTATGAGGATAAATATCCCGAAGTTGAATTCGCGGCGGAGGAAGAGGAGGATGAACCTGCCGATGAGCCGGAAGATGACGGTGATGATGATGATTATTAAAAGGCTGGGAAGGGGATTTGACTAATATCGGATCCCCTTCCTTGATTTTCAATTTCATTGCAATTGTGAACCGCAATGCGTTTCAATGTGTTGGCTTCATGGGCTATTTCGACAAAAAGCCCCCTTTCTTGCACGTTCAATCTTATCTGAATTTTTTCCACTTTAAGATCTGCACGAAGCCACATGGTTGATCCCGGTTGTGCTTCTTGCCTCGCACTCACAGTAACAGAGAGAACGGCACTGATGACAAATTTGGATAAGTGGTCCAATTCCCCAATGTAAGAAGTTATTGCCAACCACCGGTTGCGCTTATTGTGATGAACAGATCATCTTTAACTTGCTCTCAGGGTAGTTTCCTGAATTTTATGAGGAGCCTTCTCCTCCTCTGGTGTTTTGAGAAACCCACTATCAAAATGATAATCCTGCTTATATTAAGTAATTTTTAAATAGCTGTATATCATTGTTATATCAAAGCTATAGAGGTGGTATCACTATTGTTTACATAGTTTATGGATCAAAATTTGTGAGTTATGAAAACTCTTTTAAAACTTTATAAAATTGAAATTCGTTAAAGCAGTTATGAAAGGGATCAAGATTGAAATACAAACCACCCTGTTGGCAATTGTAATAATTCTGGCAGCAGCAGTATCGGGCTTTTATTTTTTTCGCGGACTTGCCGGGCTCGTCGATGTTGTGCACCGCCAGGCAAAATCCGATCCTGTACTGATTGAAATACGGAACATCGCATCTGATCTTCCGGAATTGGAAAATACTGCCCGGTTGTACATTTTATCCGGTGATGCCATGCATCTCCTCGATTACCGGGAAATGAACGATTCAATAGTTTCCAGGATTCATAATGTTGACAGTAAGTCAGGAAGCAGCGATTTTGAGGCCCATCTGCTCGATTCTGTCCGTTCCCTGGTTCTTAACAGGCTGATTATCTGGAGCGAGATTCTGGATATTCACCTTTCCGCCAATGATATTACTGCAAAGTTTCCTGATGTTGCCAGACGGATATTGACAACTCCTTCAGATACGGTGGAAGTGGAAGTGGAGGTTCCCAGAAAGGGATTCCTTGCCAACCTCTTCGGGAAAAGAAAAACTACGGTTGAAACCATTGTGAAGGAGCCGGAAACCATAGCCAGTCTTCCGGAGGAGCTTGAAAAACTGCAACGCT
>CAYMXK010000335.1:0-5403 GCA_964393915.1 uncultured Prolixibacteraceae bacterium | reverse complement strand
AATTTAACACTTGGTGTAACTTGGTGTCTTGGTGTCTTGGTGGCATCCTTGGTGGCATCTGTATTTTCCGCTTGGGATCAAGAACTGATGCTGTACGAGGAGTTCCTGTTCCGTGGGGAGTACTTGTCTGATCCAATGCTTTCATTGGGGGCATAGGATGTTCCGTACATGGTGGTTGTTTTCACAGACAGAGTGTGAACCAGGGGTTTTTCCCAAATTTTCCTGCTTTTTAGCTGTGTATTCATACTATTGGTCTCCTTAATTTATTGGCAATTTTTTCCCTTCTTCAAAATTAGGCAATATAATTCTTATAACCAACCGGCTTATTCAAAAAGTTCATAATAAACCAGTTACAGCCGTCATTTAAATGTGGTTAACGGAGTAAAATTGCCTCCCCTGGGGACCACCTCGAAATTGCCGGCCGAAATCCAGGCATGCGCGATCAGTTTTTTCTGCGGGTCGTGCATGGCGCCGATCGAAAGCACGGAGCCGATATGCCGGCGCTGCAGCATCCAGCGGGCAGCGAACGACTGCACCAGGCAGACGTTCTTCCAGCATGTCAGGCGGTTGGCCCTGTTCAGGGCGTTTCTTAGCTGCCGCAATTCACCGGCATTGGCATCATGTGGGTATTGAGTCGCCCTGATGGTTTTGATGCATAGCCTGAACGGCAGCATGGTCAGCATCATCCTGGCCAGAATAACAAGCGACAACGCTTCCATGAACAGCAACCTGTCGGATTTCGGGAGTGAAATGAATTTCCGGAGATTATGCATGAGCCTTTCGGATGGAGGCAGTCTGTTTGGTGTTGACTTTATGGCCTGGGTTGAAGGTAGACCCAATTATTGCGGATGCCGTTTTAGGCACGATGGTGGCCGGTGAGCTTTATTCTCTGAAAGCGACCTGTAAGCAGGCTTTAGGGGCGCTTTTCAGGAGTTGTTGGTGGGCGGCTTGTTTTTAGGCGAATAGACATCAGAACCAATACTTTCATTCTTATCGTATACAGTTCCATGTAATGTCAATGTTTTTACCGGTAAACTGCTAACAACAGGTTTCACCCAATTTTTCCTGATTTTGGTACTATTGTTCATGACAACTTCTATTTTAAACAGATATGCAATTTTTTCCCTATTCAAAGTTCGGCTTTATTTCAATACATTGTTCATTTTAAGCCGAAAATTTCTTAAACATACGTAATTTATTTTTGCAGCAGTCCCTCCAGGAACCGCCTCATCTCTCCAATTCCCATATTCCAGGGACGCTTTACTCTGAAAACAGCCACTGACCTGCTGATGGACAGCAGTTTATCCAGGTATCCGGCTTCCGTCTCGGGCATGGCCGACAGGTATTCCCACCGGTAAACCTCATTGCGGAGCGCCGCGAAGGAACTGATTCCTCCGAGTTTAGATATTACGATCTTTTGTTCATAAATAGCCTCTTTTTGTTTTTCTTTGAGAAGGCTGATTTTCTTAGTTTCCCCTGCGCAGTTTTCAGTTGCCCCTGAAGTGCCGGTTTTCATTGCTCCTGCAGAGCTATTTTCAATTGCTCCATCCGCGTCGGTTTTAAAGGTTTCTGCAGAGCAATATTCCGTTGCCCCGGCATAATCAGTTTTCAGTGATACGGCAGCGCAATTTTCCATTGCTCCGGCAGTGTTAGTTTTCATTGCTCCGGCAGAGTAATTTTCAAATGCCCCGGCAGCGCCAGTTTTCTTTTTTCCGACAATGCAAATATCCGCTGCTCCGGCAACATCAATTTTCTTTGTTCCTGCAGCGCAATTATCCGTGGTTCCGTCAATATCCTCTGCTTTTGTGCCGGTGTTATTATTCGTTTCTCCGGTAATATCGCTTTTTAATGTGCCTCCAATAACCTCTGAATGTGTTCCAATGGCGTCGACTCTTCTGCCATTGTTTCCCTGAATTTGTTCATCCTCAGTAACTTCTATAATAAACACCCTGTGGAGCGGGAAGTTCCGGTGGTTTCCTTTCTCCATCGGGAAATAGTATTTCTTTTCCCCCGGACAGATGGCTGTGAGGCCGCTTTTGTCGCGGTTAAGCTGCTGCAGGGAGTCTTCCCACAGCTTTATGCGATCGGACAGCGGTATGATGAACGGTTTTCCGTCAAGGATAACGATAGGCGTGACATCGTCAGTAAGAAATTCGGCCCCGGCCATGCAGAAGGCGGCCGTGAGGGAGGATTTTCCGGCGCCCGACTCGCCGCACAGCATGATGCCCGAACCGTGCCAGGCAAAGCAGCTGCCGTGCAGGGGCAGTATGCCGCGCTGGTGCAGGATGGCGCCGTACACGGAGCCGTTGAGGTAGAGCTCCAGCGATGCCTGCGTGGCACCCCTCACCGGGGCATACTCCACCTCGCTGCCGTTGCAGGCATAGAAACTGCCTACCTTTTCCACCTCCATCGAAAACTCATGCTGGCTGATCATCAGGGAAGAATCGGCATACACCGGGTCCGACACCCTGCGGACCTCTCTGACCTTGCGGGGGATGACGTCCCCGACCGGAAACCTGGTCATCATCAGTAATTAAAGTGTGCCTGCATTGCTGCCTTTCAGGGCAAATGTCAATTTCTCTTCCCCATTGCATTTCCGCCTGTTCACCAGCGGCTCCGGCATCCTGAGCGGGGCGCCGTTTCCGGATACGAAGGGGCTGTAGTTGGCATTTGTCGGACTGAACTCCGGAACGATCTCCATCATTTCCGCACCAGGTCCAGGCAGTTTTTCCCGTCGATATTGCAGAGCAGTTCGCCGATCTCGGCGCTGACCTGTGCATAATCGTGCTTTCTGACCTTGCCGATGAAGATCTTGTCGTTGTAGGTGGGGAGCAGCTCCTCCTTATTGTCGAGCAGCTCCTCGTAAAGCTTTTCGCCCGGCCTCAGTCCGGTAATTTTAATGTCGATGTCGACGTTGGGTAAATATCCCGACAGCGAAATCATCTTCTCTGCCAGGTCATGGATCCTGACCGGCTCGCCCATGTCGAAAACAAAGATCTCGCCGCCGTTGCCCATGAATCCGGCCTCGAGGACCAGCTGGCATGCTTCGGGGATGGTCATGAAGTAGCGGGTGATGTCCTTGTGGGTGACCGTGACCGGTCCGCCCCGCCCGATCTGCTTTTCGAACAGCGGCACCACCGACCCGCACGAGCCCAGCACGTTCCCGAACCGCGTGGTGATGAAGCGTGTGGCAAATTTTCCGCTCTGCATCATCGACTGGATATAAATTTCGCTGATGCGCTTCGAAGCCCCCATTACGTTGGTGGGGTTCACCACCTTGTCGGTGGAGATGAAAACGAATTTCTCCACCCCGAATTCGACCGACAGGTCGGCGAGGTTCATTGTTCCGCCCACATTCACGCGGATCGCCTCGCACGGGCAGTCCTCCATCAGCGGAACGTGTTTGTATGCCGCGGCATTGATCACCATGCCGGGCCGGTATTCCGTGAAGATATTCCTGATCCTCTCCTTGTTGGTGATATCGGCAATGACGACCCTGAAATCGGTTCCGCTGTTCCTGGCGAGGATCTCTTCCTGCAGGTTGAACAGGTCAGACTCAGCCTTGTCAATCAAAATGACCTGTTTTACGTGGAAGGCGACCATCTGCCGGATGATTTCCGAGCCGATGGATCCGGCGGCCCCTGCCACCAGCACCACCGAATTCTTCAAACCCGACTTGATCTTCTCATGATCAAGCTGAATGGCCTCTCTCCCCAGCAGGTCGAGGATGTTGATCTTGCGGATTGATTTCACCTCCAGCCTGCGGTTGATCCAGCTTTCGATGGGGGGGAGCTCCTTGACCACGATTCGCCTGCTGATGCACTGTTCCGTAAATTTTTTCTTTTGTTTCAGCGTCATTTTCTGCGGCTCCATGGCCAGGATGATCTCCGTGACGCCCTGCTCCGGGATGATGCTGCCGAATGCATGGTCGATCGTGAAAATGGGGAGCTCGCACATGTGCCTGGAATCCAGGGCAGGGTCATCGTCAATGAAGCCAACCACATCGGCATCTGAAGAGGTGTCCATCTGAAGCGCCTCAAGCGTGAGGTGGCCAAGGTGCCCTGTGCCGTATATCATCACCTTTTTGGCCCCTTTGCTGCCCCGTCTTATCTGGCTCAGGATGGTCCTGGCCAGCAGCCGCGACCAGATGAGCACGGCAGAGGCCACCAGGTTCATGATGATGATGACCGACAAAGGCAGATTGGCGAAGAAGGCGATTTCCCATGCCCTGCTCATCTCCACAAGGAAAATGAGCATCAGGGCGGCAAGCAGCATGGCCATCAGAATGCGGCCAAGATCCCTCGTATTGCTGTGCCGCAGGATGCCGGACCAGGGTTTCAACCGCCAGAAAACCAATAGGTAAACCGGAATGATCACTGCAAAATGCGATAAACTCATCGATGACAAGGCTGCGTTCAGATCGAAATTGTACCGCAGCAGGCAGGCCATAAAATAAGCGCCAGGAATTGTTGCCAGATCAAAAATCAGTACCATCCACCTGGACATATACCTGTTGGTGAAGTAGTGAATAATGAAGTTCATAAAAACGCGTATTAGGAAATCAGGAGTTAATGTTTCCGGGTTTATTGAAAGAGAGCGTCCAGCACACCGAATATCCGGCGGAAGTCGTCGCCGGAGAGATTGGAGCCACTGGGCAGGCACAAGCCATTTTCGAACAGTCCTTCCGACACGCCGTTGCCGAAGTAGGGCATGCCTGAAAATACGGGCTGCAGGTGCATGGGTTTCCATAGCGGGCGGCTCTCGATGTTATCTGCTTCGAGGGCGAGCCTTACTGTTTCGCGGGTAATGCCCCTGTTGAGGGCGGGGTCAATCAGCATGCCGGTGAGCCATCTGTTGGAAAAGCATGGTTCAGGTTCAGGCTGGAATTTGATGTGGTAACCGCGTTTGTTCACGGTGTCGCCCCAGGCCTGGTAGCGGTCGAAATTGGCACGGCGGGCAGTCACGCGGTCATCGATCACCTGCATTTGTCCGCGTCCGATGGCGGCGACCACGTTGCTCATCCGGTAGTTGTAGCCGATGTGGCTGTGCTGGTAGTGGGGTGCGAGGTCGCGGGCCTGTGTGGCCAGGAAGCGGGCCCTGGCGATGAGGCTGCCATCGTCAGACAGCAGCGCCCCTCCGCCGCTGGTAGTGATGATCTTGTTGCCGTTGAAACTCAGGACGCCCAGGGTGCCCAGCGTACCGCACCTCTTCCCGTTGAAGCCGGATCCGAGGGCTTCGGCGGCGTCTTCGACCACCGGAATACCATATTTTGATGCTACGGCCGTGATTTTGTCCATGCAGGCCGGCATGCCGTAGAGGTGCACGGGGATGATACATTTGGGAAGGCGGCCGTATTGCTCTTCCTTCCCTTCTTTTTCTTCCTTTCCTTCCTTCCCGGATGTT
>CAYMXK010000334.1:0-5436 GCA_964393915.1 uncultured Prolixibacteraceae bacterium | reverse complement strand
TCATTTGTCGTAAAGGAATACCAGCGCAAACCCATGCCGCTCTTTTTGCTTTGGAAGGGTATTCTCTATTTTTTGCTGAAGAATCCTGAAAACCGTTACCTTATGGGCCCGGTAAGTATCAGTAATAATTACTCTAAAATTTCCAAAGAGTTGATTATTAAGTTTATAATGGCCAATCATTTCGATTGGCGGCTGGCACAAAAAGTAAAGCCACGCAATAGTTACAAGTTCAGGACAGAGAACCCTGACCTTAAAGTGCTGATGGAAACCATGGAACACGACATCAACAAGCTCGACAAAATCATCGGTGATGTGGATGCGCTTAACTCCGGACTGCCGGTTCTCTTAAAGAAATATGTCAAACTCAATGCCCGGATCGCCGGTTTCAATGTCGATCCGAAATTCAACAATAGCCTGGATGGTCTTATTATTCTTGATGTGTACGATGTTCCCAGGGCAATTATTGAATCCCTGTCAAAGGAAGTAAACGATGGTTCTTTGCTGGAACGGTTTTATTCGAGCAGGGAGTAGGGTGAAGGCTGCATCAGCTGAAGTTGCGCTGAAATTGTCGTGTCGGGTGTATTGCGGAGTAAGGAGAATTGGTAACCCTTTTTCTGCAACGAAGGCACCAAGACACCAAGGTACACAAAGATTAATCAACTGACATTCAGTACATAGTCTAACTTAGTCTCTTCGCACTTCGATAGCAAATATATTTTTCGACTTTACGTAGTGGATTTTATTATAAATTCATGAGGATGTTTTCCCGGGAGGGTTCCGGATACTTTCCACATTTACAGACGGGAGAATATCTCAACTATAATATGTTTTTCGTTTTCCCATGTGAGTTCGCGGGCGGCATTTTTTAGTCCGGCTTTCCAGGAGTTGCGTAATTGGTTGTTGAAGAGGGCTTCGCGGAAAGCGTCAGCCAGAACCCGTGGCTCATGGGAGGTGGCTACCAGGCCAATGTTGTACTGGTCTACAATCTTTCGCATTTCCGGGAGGTTGCTGATCACCACAGGAATCCCGGCCTGTATATAATCGAAAAGCTTGTTGGGAAGCGCATACCGGTAGTTGAGTCCCATATCCTCCTCGATTGAAAGGCCCAAAGTTGCCTGTCTGGTGAGATGCGTTAATTTATTTAATGGCAACCTTCCGGCAAATCTGACGTTTTCCGGTGATAACCCGGCCGCCAGCCGGCGCAGTTCTTCCTCTTTGTCACCGCTGCCTGCCAGCACCAAAACAGCCTCAGGGAGATATTCCATGGCACGGATGGCCTGCTCCAGTCCCCTGCCCATGTTAAGGGCTCCCTGGTAGATGATGACCGGGCGCGAGTCTTCCGGAGTTTCTAACGGCGGGAGGTCACTAAATAAAGTTGCCTCAGGAACATTGCGCACTACCCGGAAAGGGATACCGTATTTCAGTGTGTATATTTCCGCGATCGACTGGCAAACCGTATAGGCTGCACTGACCCGCGAAACCAGCCTCTCCTCGAGCCACTGCCAAATCTGCCTTACCCGCGGACGGTGGATCAGCTCCGGAACTTCGGTGAAGTATTCGTGGCTGTCGTATACCAGGGGTATGCGTTTGAGTTTGGCTGCCAGGGCATTGGCAGGGAGGGTATCCAGGTCGTTCGACAAAAGAATGTCGCATTTATTAAAAAACAGGAAAAGAAACAGTCGCAGGTTGTACTCGGCATAAAAAAGTGGCCCTTTCCTGAAAATGTGGCGCAATCGCCGGGTTGGATAGTTGCGCGGGGCAATCTCCGGGGAATTTTTGTAGCGGCGCCCCGTGAGCAATACCCCGAAGCCCATCTCCGCGAGGGTGTTGCACACCTTGTGGACCCGGTTGTCGGCGACAAGGTCATTGGTTACAGATACAATGATGCGTCTCAATTTGTTCAATCCCGTTTATGCTCCTGTTTAAATCAGTACTGAAATGATACAGTAGGTTTTCAAAGGCAAATATAGTCTGAAAAACGTGGAAAAGCCGATAATTATTTTCCTTTATCTTTGCGGCTAAATATCCATCTATGATCCGTTTTTTTGAGAATTTTTCCCTGAAGTCATTAAACTCCTTTCGTACCGAAGCTTCTGCCCGGTACTTTTTCGAGTTCACCGAGGCTGAGGATTTGCAGGAACTCCTTCAATTTAGACCCGCCGGGTTTTTGAATCCTTTGCTGATTATGGGAGGAGGCAGTAATCTCTTGTTTGCCGGTGATTTTGAGGGATGGGTCATATTTCCCCATATTCCGGGAATCACCATAGAGCGGGAAGACCGCTCCGGAATATGGCTTCGCGTGGGAGCCGGGGTGGTTTGGGATGATTTTGTGGCATATGCAGTGCGCGAAGGCTGGGGGGGCATAGAAAATCTGTCGCTGATACCCGGAAGGGTGGGAGCTGCCCCGGTTCAGAACATTGGTGCCTATGGACAGGAGGTTTCAGAGGTGGTTGAAATGGTGAGTGGAATTGACCTGCGCACGGGCGAATTTTGCCACATTCCTGCCGCTGATTGCGGATTCAGGTACCGGAACAGTATTTTTAAGCAGGAGCTGAAAGGCCTTTTCGTCATAACTTCTGTCCTGTTCAGGCTGGAAAAATTTCCTCTGCCTGTTTTGGGTTACCAGGGAGTGGCCGCTGCCTTGCAGCATATACCGCAGCCCGGAGTGGCCGACGTGCGTGAAGCGGTTATTGGCATACGGCGGTCGAAATTACCCGATCCGGCAGTGTTGGGCAATGCGGGCAGTTTCTTTAAAAACCCGGTGGTGAGTGAGGCACTCTCCAGCAGGCTGAAGGTGAATTTTCCTGATATACCTGTTTATCCGGCGGAGGAGGAGGGTATAGTAAAGTTATCGGCAGGCTGGCTGATTGACCGTTGTGGTTGGAAGGGTGCCCGAAGAGGCGATGCTGGGGTACATGATAAACATGCCCTTGTGTTGGTTAATTATGGCAATGCGACAGGGCGGGAGATTTATGATCTTTCTGAGGAGATCAGGCAATCAGTGCTTGACCGTTTTGGCGTTGATCTGGAAAGGGAGGTAAATGTAATTGGCAATTAATGTCTTGAATACCATCTGTTGACTTTTCTGCAAATGCTATTCCCCCTCATCGGGAAGATCATACGGTTCGATGGAGATAAGGGTAAAAGGAGTGTTTTTGATTTTTTCCGTGAAGCTTTTCATGCACGCAAGATCACCGAAGTAAGAGATATGGAAAATCCCATGAGCGGCGATCTCGGTTTTGATATGCTGTTCGAGGTTATTTATAGATTGGGAGAAAAGGTATTCCAGCTGGTACAGCATCGCCGTGGTAATTTTGAGTGAGGTTCCTATTTTTATGAGATAATAGCCGGGTTCTGGTCTGCTGTCCGGTAATTCCTCCTCATCCTGAAATTCTTCATTAACATCCTTCATAAAACAGATTTTTTAAAGCGAGATGAAGGTAGTATTTAATTTTAATATTGAAATTTGAGACTGCTCCTAAATGCCATTTTTAGCCACTAAGATAATCCGTCCGGAATCCGGAAATGAAAATCGCTGCCTTTTCCCTCAATGCTCTCTGCCCATATTGTTCCTCTGTGGATTTCGATAAATTCTTTGCAAATAATCAGTCCGATAAATTATAAATGTTAATTATTTCATCCTTATTTAAAATTATTCCAGATAATTTTTGGATGAAGTAATTTTTACATTTACCTTTGCAGTTATATTTACAGGTATAACAATGAAACCATCGCTGAAAATATTTTCTTCTTCTCCGGCATCCGGCCGTTCCGGTGTTGTTATGCCACCCTGTTACATGGCTATGCAATAGCCTTCATACAGGTTCACCGGAACAGGTACTGAAGGCCAACCCATCCAACTCTCCTTTTATAATCGCTTTTTTTATGCTCATCGTGTATGGTTGATCCATGCAACTGATTGCATAATTTTATAAAGAATCATAGTCATATCAAAACTGCATAAAATGTCAGCAAACATTGTTCGTGTAACCGGAAGTATCATTAAAGAGCCAGTTCACCAAAAAAATCTGGTTGAGTTCCTGAAGGATGGTCATGCCACCAAAATTCTCGTGGTTTCCTCCTTTCCGGGCATCTTCAGCCTGATATGTGAATCTATTGACCAGGTATTTTTCTCCGGCGCAGAATCTGAACATATTGAGCGTCAGTTGAATAACCTCTGGAGTGAATACGCCGGTACTGCCCCTTCGCAAAGGTACAGGGATGAAACAGACAGGCTAACAGGTTTACTGAAAGGGATCTATCTCACGGGAGATTATTCTCCGGCCCTAAAAGATGCCGTGCTTAGCCAGAGTGAGGTGCTCACTGCCCTGATTGTGGCCGGCCAGTTGGTAAACCAGGGCACGGATGCCTCTTTTTTGCATCCTGCCGACCTGGGTCTGGTTGCTTCTCCGGATTTTGGAAACGCTTCTTTTACCGCCGTTTCTGCTGATAAAATCCAACAGCTTTCTACCGGATCTCTCTATGTCGTTCCAGGTTCATTCGGAATTACCGGGTCTGGCAAGATTTCCAGGGCAGGCCGCGAGGCAGCCGATTATTCCGCAGCCTTTCTTGTGGCAGAAACAGGCGCCAGTCGTCTCGTTCTCTGGGGCGCAGGCAAGGAGTTCTTCTCCGCCGATCATTCAATAGTGCCCGAAGCCAGCGTTATTGGTCGCCTTACCTATGCGGAAGCCAGTGAACTGGCCTACTTTGACCATTTCTCGCTTCATCCGCGAACGGTTGAACCGCTTATTCGCAAGCATATCCCCATTCACGTGGTACATGCCGATGGTCCGGGTTTCGAACCCGTAACCATCATCAATACCGATAACTTTGTCACGCCCCGGGTAGTAAAGAGTGTTGCCTGCACCGATGACATTTCCATTCTGAAGCTCAATGGTCCTGGCGTAGGCCTGAAGCCGGGTATTCTTGCCCGGATAACTGGCAAGCTGGCTGAAGCTTCGGTAAATATCAAGTCGGTAATTACCTCCCAGGTGAGCATCAATATCCTGCTCGACAGCAAGAGTGGCAGACAGGCCAAACGGGTTGCCAATGAACTGGGCTTTACTGCCGTAAGCGAAATTGAACTGCTCGAAGAGGTTTCGCTGGTTGCAATCGTAGGGCATGGAATGCAGTCAAACTATGGCATATCTGCCAAACTTTTCGGGGCGGTGGCTCAAAATCATATCAACGTTATTCTCAGCGGATCCGGGGCTTCTGACCTGGTGAGCTATCTCCTGGTGAATTCATCCGACCGCGATAAAAGCGTCCGGGCAATCTATCGGGCATTTTTTGAAAACGAGAAAGTCGCTGTTCCGGATAATCATTTAACAATCCTGGAACATTGAAATTATTCAGCTTATTTATAATCAATAAAAAATAGAATTATGTCAAAGCAAAATTTAAAATTTGAGACGCTCCAGCTGCATGCGGGGCAAA
>CAYMXK010000333.1:0-5439 GCA_964393915.1 uncultured Prolixibacteraceae bacterium | reverse complement strand
GTCCTTGTATGGATTGTAATCGCCGAAAAAAGAATTCGGGATAACAACTTTCCAGACAGTACCGGCAAACTTCTCCCAGTTTTTAATTATTTCCGACCCTTTAATATGAACTTTCTCCCCTTCGGCAGCCCGGTAAGTGATTCTTTTAGCTTCCGATTCTCCACCACGCGGAGGGGTAATGCGCTCGCGGTAAACGCCCTGGTGCACCGTAATTATATCGCCGGGTTGTGCAATATTTGCTGCTGCCTGGATAGTCAGAAAAGGTGATCCGGGTGTTCCGGGATTCTTGTCGTTTCCTGTTTTTGAGACGTGGAGCTCCCTGGCAAAACCAGGTATGCCCATAATTAACAGAACCAGTAGAAGTTGTATTTTCCTCATTGCATTTCTATTTTAATTATTAACCTGAACGATTATCGGATCACCTGAGCTTTTTGCTTCGCAAGCTTCAAAAATATACAACATTCCGGAGGTACCACACAGATATCAGGGGTTTTTTGTCAATATTTATTTGTCCAGGTGAAGTGAAAGGATGCCCCTTCAGGCATTAAAGCTGAACATGGACTATGCTTAATTGTAATTGACGATTCTTAATCTCAACCTGGGTCATTTTTTAATCTCTTTTTTTGTAATTATGAGCCATGGAATTTTAGCATGCTGGAATAATGCAAAATCAATGAGATTGAGTGAAAATTATACAAAAATGTTTAGGTTGTAAAATTATTTCAATGATGATTGAATCAAAAAAGAATTTCCGGATTCTTATATTGTTGTTTGTTGGTGTGTTGATGGGTGCCCTGGATATTTCCACAGTAGGCCCGGCTATTCCGGCTATTGAAAGTACAATGTCGCTTACAGGAACAGATGTGAGCTGGATTTTTTCCATCTATGTTTTGTTTTATCTTTTTGGGCTGCCTACTTTAACTAAGTTATCGGATATAAATGGAAGAAAGGTTATTTACGTTGTTTCAATAGTAACTTTTGGCATTGGGTCACTTGTTGCCTCACTGGCTCCAAATATTACGGTACTACTCATTGGCCGTGCCATCCAGGGATTTGGTTCAAGCGGGATATTTCCAGTTGCGTCGGCCACAATTGGAGATGTTTTTCCTATTGAAAAACGAGGCAGGGCATTGGGTATTCTAGGGGCTGTATTTGGAATCGCATTTATTGTGGGGCCCGTAATTGCTGGTACGATTTTACATTTTTTTAGTTGGAAAGTAATTTTCCTGATAAACCTGCCCATTGCATTAATCCTTATAATTTTCGCTATGAATCTACTTCCAGGGAAACCTCCGGGAGAGAAGCCCAGGATCAATTGGTTGGGGATTTTATTGCTTATTATGGCGCTGGGAGGATTTACAATTGGCATGAACAACATCGAAGCAGACAATTTTGGGCCCAGTCTTTTATCGTTGTCTGTATTTCCGTTTCTTCTGACAGCGCTGATAATAACACCTGTATTGGTGTTTTACGACCGAAAACAAAATAATTCAATTTTAAACATTCAACTTTTCAGTTCCAGACAACTGCGCTTAACTGCGTTAATTTCCGTGGGTCTTGGCTTGTACCAGTCAAGCATTGTATTTCTTCCGAAGCTATCCGTTGAACTTTTTGATGTAACTCCTTCAGAAGCCAGTTTTATGCTTCTTCCACTGGTAATTTCCACAGCGGTTGTTCCACCTGTCAGCGGTTGGCTACTTGACAAAATTGGGTCGCGCATTATTGTTTTCACGGGACTTGTTTTTACAGCTATTTCCCTCTTCCTTTTTAGTTTGTTGTCGAACAACATAGCTCTCTTCTATGCTGCCGGGGTGGGACTTGGCATAGGATTGGCAATACGAGCTTCATTAAAATACATTGTACTTGGCGGAACCGGAAAATTTAACAGGGCTGCTTCATTAGGGATGTTGACAATTTTTATTTCAATCGGACAACTCACCGGGGCCGCACTTATTGGGGCAATTATTACAGACCCGACTGGCAAATTAATGGGCTTTGATCATGCTTTTATGGTATTGGCCTATATCTCGGCGGGTTTGGTTCTTTTATCTGTGTTTCTTAAAAACCAGAAGGAAGAGTTTAATGACAAATAAACAAAAAAGAATACATTTGCGTGGTTAACACATTTTATGACCATGAAACTTAAACTTTTCGTCCTGTATTGTTTATTTTTCGCATGTCAGCCTGGATTAGCGCAATCCACCCGTATTAAAAATTTCGACAATTTGATGGGAGCTCTTAACAATGGCGAGCAGGTCAGAATTATTATACAGTATGCAAAATGTAGTTGGCAGGACACAATCAAAAACTCACCCGTTCCTGATGCCATTACCGGTATGGATATTGATATTTATGAGTATTTTGCACCTGGTACAGTTCGTAATAGAACAGCCTATGTAGTTTTTTCAAATACAGTTTTGATTGAGAATCCCATTGGGCAGGGATTTGTTTACAATTATGGGAAAATCAGGATTTATGAAGATAATTCAGTTCAGGTAATGGTAAAATATATTCATCCAAAGAGTTACAAGGTATTGATGGATGAGGCTTTTATCTGCAAAATTAATGATGGCAATAATGGAGAAGGCATAAACTTGTATAAGTAAAAAATATTATGGAGAAAAACGATTCACTAAGGCAAAAGCTGCTGGAATTAAAACACACGCTACCAGCAATACTGCTAGCCGACCATTTTACTCTTAGGCCCGATATGGCTGAGCGTTATACAGAGCACCATAAGAAAAACTTCAAGAAAGACATTTCATGGATCCTTTCTTTTCTTGCCGAGTCAGTTTGGGCAGGGCAACCCGTCCTTTTTGAAGAATTTATCTCATGGCTAAAGACATTCCTCTCTTCAATCGGGATTCCAAAGAAAGATGTTGCTGAGAGTCTGGAATTGATCAAAAAGCATATAAATGCTGTTTGCACGGATGCAGAGAATGCTATTTTAAATCCAATGCTGAACAAAGCAGTAAGTATTGTCTTATCAGAAAATCAGGAAATTTCCATACCTGCAAAGGAAAACGATCTTTCGCCCCTTGCTCAGAAATACCTCGACAGTCTTTTGAGGGGGAACAGGAACGTTTCCTTATCGCTTGTGCTTGATGAGGTAAAAGCAGGTGCACCAGTGAAGGAAATGTACACTCAGGTGTTTCAACCTGTTCAATACGAAATTGGGCGTTTGTGGCAGACCAATAAGATCAGTGTTGCCCAGGAGCATTACTGCACAGGGGCCACTCAGTTGGTAATGTCTCAATTATACCCATATCTTTTTACCGGGGAAAAGAAAAACCGGAAATTGGTAACGACCTGTGTTCCGGAAGAACTACATGAAGTAGGGGCCAGGATGGTAACTGACTTTTTTGAGATGGATGGATGGGACACCTATTACCTTGGAGCTAATATGCCAATCGAAAGCTTAGTTCGATACCTTTCAGAAATAAAACCGCAGTGTCTTGCGATTTCGGCTACTATGACATTTCATGTAAGTGTTGTTGAAGAGATGATTCGAAAAATTCGTGCAGCTCATGAAGTATCGTCAGATTTAAAGATTCTGGTGGGAGGATATCCTTTTATAGTTGCTGAAGGTCTCTGGAAAAAGGTTGGGGCCAATGGCTATGCCCCGAATGCAATGGAAGCTGTAGAATTGGCTGATAAATTGGTAGTATAATTATGGCAGGACAAATAAAGCAATTTTCAATATTTTGCGACTTTGAGGGGAAAGTAACTGAAATTCTTCAGGATGATAATCGCTTGCTGCAAACGTCTCTTTTAGGAAGTCTTCTATTTTCAATTGTCGTACCCGGCGATCTGGATAAAATCCTTAACTTTTTTCTTGAACTAAAAAGAAACAAAACCGCCATTGGTTGGGAAATAAACATTGCAACTCCGGCAGGTGCTGAAACGTTCTCGTTTTTTGGGGGAATTTTTGACAATAAGATTGGAATTGCTGCTGCAACTACGAAAAACGGTGCACAGTTGCTTTTCACGGAATTGACAAGGGTTAATAACGAACAAGCTAATATAATCAGGGCACTGACAAAAGAAAAAGAGAAACTTCAAAGCCGTCATGAAGATCCGCCTGTTGCATATTACGAAGAGCTCAGCCGTCTTAACAACGACCTTGTAAACATGCAGAGGGAACTGGCAAAAAAGAATAGGGAACTGGATAAATTGAATAAACTTAAAAATCAGTTTTTAGGGATTGCTGCACATGACCTGAGAAATCCATTAAGTGTAATTTTGGGCTTCAGCGCTTATTTGGTGGAAGAAGAGGAAGCAAACTTTTCGGAAGACCAAATTATGATGCTTAATTCAATTCTGACCTCCAGCGAATTTATGCTTCGTTTGATTAATAATCTGCTGGATGTATCGGCCATTGAATCAGGCAAACTGGATCTCAAACTTGCCAAAGCTGACATTCTGCCTGTAATTTCAAAGAATATAGAGTTGAATAAGGTTATTGCACATAAAAAGAATATCAGCATCCATTTTAAGGCGGAGAATATACCAGCCATAAAATTCGATGCAGGCAAAATTGAGCAGGTTCTGAATAATCTAATAAGTAACGCTGTAAAATACTCGCAACCAGGAACCCAGGTATTTGTTGAAGCAGTAAAAAAAGAATCGGATATAATAGTGTCGGTGACTGACCAGGGGCAGGGCATCCCTGAAGCAGAGCTCGTAAAATTGTTTAAGCCATTTAGCCGAACAAGTGTACAGAGTACAGCAGGAGAAATCTCCACCGGGTTGGGTTTATCAATCGCCCGCAATTTAATTTCGGGGCACAAGGGTAAAATTTGGGTAGAAAGCACGGTGGGAAAGGGTTCCACTTTTTATTTTTCGCTACCGGTGTGAGATACAGTATGTGGAGGCACTTTTACCCGGTGTTTCAGGTGAATAGTTCCGTACATTACTGCAGAATCTTGAAAGCCGTTCTGTTCAAGATTCTCCTGTCGCCCGTGATACGACAGGGTCAGTGCTAAACAGAACCGGTTGGACTGCAACACTCAGTTTTCCCTTGAACTCAGGAACGCCAATATGTTCAATAATAGTAATAACAACTATTGGTTCATTGGTTAAACATCTATCTTCCACCAAAAATAATACGCTAATGAACGATTCAGAAATGAGGGTATACATACAACTGATAGGTGAAGAATTAGACCTTCAAGACCTACAACAAGTATTGAATACAAATAATTGGAAGGTAATCAAAAATGACGATGGTTACTATTTAGAAAAGTTTATCAACAATTCGAAAATGGTCAGAACTTTTAGACAATTATAAAAAGGACTCTGCAGATAAAAATAAATAGTTCTTTGGAACCACAGTGATTCTATTAACCAAAATGGGGCTTGATTTATATGTAAGAATTATTGACTATATTTGTTACAGAAATATCTATAAAATATTACAATATGGCAAGTACGGAGAAT
>CAYMXK010000332.1:0-5479 GCA_964393915.1 uncultured Prolixibacteraceae bacterium | reverse complement strand
TGTGGCCGGCTCAGCATGGAGTTGGCCAGGTCGTTGTTAATAAATCGTTCAGCTTTGGGATCCCAATGAAGTTTTCCCGGGATTTTCATGGCGATGTGACTGATAAGACAAACCGAGCAGGCACGATGACCAACTTCTACAGGAGAAATCGGTGCTTTCCGGCTTTTAATACAATCGAGCCAGTTGCCATGCTGGTTATCGCTGCGGTAGAGATTAATTTCCGTGGGTTTAATTTCGGAGGTAAGGATTTTAGGATCGCTGGCATCGAGTGCACGGGCACTTCTTTCCTTTGACACCGGGTCACTGGCTGATGCAACATAACTGCCGCGTGATACAAAAATCCAGCCTTCGGTTCCTTCGTAACGGATGCCATTGGGGTAACCACCGCTGGTTAACATCGTGATCCCGTTTTCGTATTCAGCTATAACCATAAAGTCACCATGCACGTTCCAAAGTCCGGATTTCGGAAACTGTGCGATAGCTTCAACGGAAATCGGTCCTGTATATTCGGTATCCATACCCCAGGCAGCAGAATCGAAATGATGCTGCCCCCACCCTGTGATCATCCCTGCACCAAATTGTTCCAGACGGAGCCAACCAGGCCTGCCGTAATCTTTTTGCGGATGTACACCTATTTCAGTATAAGGAACATATGGGGTGGGCCCCAGCCACATATCGTAGTTAAGGTTTTTCGGTACTGGCATTTCAGGTGCTTCGGGACCTGACGGATCGCCGGGAAGACCTATTTTTACAGTGTGGATTTTCCCGATTCTGCCATTACGCACCAGTTCGGCAGCTACGCGGAACTGGGGAGATGACCTTTGCTGTGTTCCTATCTGCAAAATAACCCCCTGACGGTGAACAACATCACTCATAATCCGGCCTTCGGTTATGGTCAATGAGTTGGGCTTTTGAAGGTAAATATCCTTTTTGGCCAGCGCCGCTTCGAGCGCCGGTTGTGCATGCTGGTGGTCGGGTGTACTGATAATTACAGCATCAATGTCAGGATTAAGCAACATTTCACGGTAATCTTCATACATTTTCACATCCACGTAGCCGGCACTGCCGGTTTTTTTGGTATAATAATCTTCAATCAGTTTTTTGCCATCTGCCACGCGTTTGCTGTCCACATCGCATGCGGCAATAAAACGGGCCTCGTCGTATCTAATCGTTTCGGCAATGTCATGGTCGCGGGCAATGCGTCCACATCCGATCTGACCGATATTGATCTTGTTGCTCGGGGCATTCTTCCCGAAAACACTGGAGGGAACAATTGTGGGCACAACAATGGCACCAACTGCTGTTGTTGCGGTGTTCTTTAAAAAAACTCTTCGTTCCATAGGTAATTTATTATTGATGATTTATTAATGATGATTTATAATTTTTGAACGCTTTCTGCCAAATGCATGGTCTGCCAGTCTGTTGCGTCTATATTTTGTTATCCGGATGGATCTTACTCCTTTTTGTATCGCTCAAACTGCCCGGCGATGTCTGCCTCCTTGTGGTCGCCTGAGTGAACCAGAACACGATAGCGCAATTTCACCTGTTCGCCTTTTTTCAATTGCGTCCCCTTTTCATTGTCTTCGGGCCAGTACATCGGTGTGGGCGAGAAGAATCCATAATTGCGCGTAAACCATGGAGCAGGGTACCACTTGTTGGAGGGGTGCTGCATAATGGCCATCCCTTCGGTCTTGCCCATACGTTTGCCATGGTAATCAATCCAAGGGGAAGATTTGCCGAAAGTGCCCTTTTCTTCGGTTTCGCCTTCGGCATTGATCATAGTGCCCCCGTTGGTCACCGCCAGGTCGGCATCCATCCTTCCGCTGAAAAGAGAATGGTTGGTCCTTTTTATGGTAACATCCATGAGCATTTCCATGACGATATCAAAATCGATCTGGAATATCTCTTTCGACTGGGCAGTAATGGTTATCTTACGGATATCTTTAATGGGAGCCTCTGCACCGGGGCGTGTCCAGATGCACTCATTTTCAATCACCACCCGCTGACCCTCCGATTCGAGTATGTCGGCCCGCAGGGAGATGATCTGGCCTCTTTCAAGACCCTCCTGCCAGTAGTTTCCCCCATTTACCATATCGCATCCAAAGAAAAGTGAGCTATGGTGGGGATAATTGGCATTTCTCTTGGAGGTAACGGTTGCATTCGATGGCCCGTTTACCGGGAAAAAGAAAGGATACTTTTCTTCCTGAGAAAAAAGGTAACTGGTAAACAGGTTGTTGTTGATGAGCACATCAATTCTGGAACCTGTTTTCACTGCTTTCACGGCTGTTTGTGATGTGCCGGTAAATGAAACACAGAGCAGAATAACTGTAAGAAATAAAAGTGATTTATAATTCATGGTAAAGTATTTAATTCGTGATACTGACTAACGGAATTGTGGCAAATGATTTCCAATGCTTTTCCGCATCTGCGGAGGACATTTTGCCGTCGAAAACCACCATGCGGTATTTCAGGGTATAGTTCTGACCGGGGTCCAGTTTCCATTCGTTGTGCCTGATCGGACAGAATTCGAAGAACATATCGCCCCGCCCGCCGTTGCCATTGAGTGGCCACACACGCATTGGTTCGGGGTGCATGCGGTTGGAAGGATGACTGAGGAACAGAATTCCCGAGCGTCCTGACACAACAGCCGATTCGCCTTCAACAATGCACCAGCGGGCACTGGTCCCGTCGGCTTCCGCACGGGCTTTCCCCTCCGATGTCAGCACAGTGCAGTTGTCTTTGTGCCATTTTTCTGTAGCGCGGTACCCTATTCCTCCACCATAACGGTAGGCATCGAGCATAATACCGCCGGGAAGAGGGGTATTCATGGTATTGGTAAGATCGACCACGGTAACTCCTTTCACTCCGGTTTCCCATACCCTGACATCCCAGACTTCGTTAATGGCCGTTTTTTCGCTACCCCGCTCAGCAAAGAAAACATGTTGCTGCAGTACACTGAACCCGGCATACACCTGACCCGCCACAGCATCAAGATAACCACCGAACTTCACGGTTCCCTGTCCTTTGAGAAGGTTCCAGAAGTCGATTTCACGGCCATCGATGGTAGTTTTTGTCCAGGGATTCCAAATTCCATAGTGATGATAGTGATCAGGTGCCTGAATACGGGTAAGCACTTCACCTCCGGGTGACCACAGCGGATGAATAAAGGCAGCCCTCCTGAATTTCATATCCACACCTTCAGGGGGGAATACTTCGGCATGGTTGTAGGTGAGTACCGGCGATCCATCCCTGGAGAGGGTTGTGCCCTGCTCGGAAAGAGTGAGACCAACGTTCGACGGTTTACTTTCTCCTGAATTTACATTTCGGATAATGAATGTTTTTTCGCTTCCGCTGTTGTCAAACATGAACCATAATCTGGCCGTTGTACCGGGTTCTATCTGACTGGGTACCTCTTTCTGACCCGTAGTACCTGTTTCAAAAAGGGCAATGCCTGACTTGTCGGTATTGTAGTTTATTCCATCGAGAGAAACCCAGACGGGGCCAATGCCTGCGCCCTTCTGAGGCTTTACGGTAAACCGGGCAAGGTCCTGTGCGACTGCCAGGTGAACACAAACAGCAAAAAATAATATCAGTAAATGCTTCATTGTCTGTTTCATTTTTTTCGAGTGGTATCCTTGTATATCTGGATACTGCTTCGTGTTTTAATCATTCTTCATATAAATGGTCATTTTCATTTTTTTCTTTCCTATTGACTTTGTTTTAGCGCCTCCAGAAAAGCATGGATATTTTCGGTCGGAACTCCCGGCGGCATACCCCCGCCCACAGACCAGATAATGCGCCGCTTATCGGCTATGGAATTGAACATTTCCTGAGTTTCAGCAAAAACCTGCGCGGGAGACCCGGCAGCCAGCACATCGCGGGGAGGCAGGTTGCCCAGCAAAGTAACGTCAGGACCAGCCAAATCGCGGATTTCCTGCATAGAATGTTCAAAACTGAAATTGAACAGGTTGACTCCCATATCTTTCAGGTAAGGGGTACTTACCAAACCTTGTGCATCGTTGTGAAAGAACCTGACGCTGCTGTCAAATGCAGCAAAGATCCTTTTGAGATAAGGCAATGCAAACTGGGTGCATTCATAGTCACCAACAAATCCAACAATATCATCGAGGACCAGTATGCCATCGATAGAAGGGAATGTCTCCTTTTGTAGCTGCAACCAATTCACTGAGAAACTGGTAATCTTTTCCAGTAACAGGTGTGTCCGGTCGGGATCCATTATCATAGCCATCATCAGTTCGGTTGTCCCCATGAGAAAAGAGGCGATATTCAGCGGCCCCCGGGCGATGGCAAATTTAATATGATAGCCTTCTGCCCCTATTTGAGGCTGGTAGTTCAAAAGCCTTTGAATCACAAAAGGAAGCAATCCATCGGTTTTAGGATTGGGTTCCCTGACACTATCCACTTCGGATATATCAGAAATGATATGGTCGGCATGGGGAAGCGCATTTTGTGTCCAGATGGTTTTGGCGCCAAATGCAGATGGTTCGGTGCACATGCCGAATTCAGACCAGAAACCGGGGAGGAACATTACTCCGGGAAAGGTTCTGAGCGCATTCAGGTTGCTTTCGAACCACAGTTTCTCTGAGGAGTAGTATTGCAGAGTGGAAATTCCATGCCAGGCAGGAAGCCAGGGACTATCAATGATAAATCCGGCCGGAGGTTGAACTGGCAACTTGCCACTCAGAATCTGGAGAAGAGCATTCCAATGACTTTCGTGCATAACGCAGGTATGATCAGAAATGTTAATATTAAATCTTAGTCAGCCATAGATTATCCGGAATTCTGTAAAATCTGAATATTCCAATAGGTCAAAAATATGGACATTATTCCTCAAGATATGATACTCTATTAGCAAAAAAATATACTATTTTTACATTGCTGTTAAAAAAACTTCCCTGTATGAAGATCATGCATGAAAAGATTGACTTCCCGGGTCAATCCACTTTAAAGTTTAAACTGGGAGACATCCCCTTCTTCACCTATCCATGGCATTACCACAGTGAATATGAAATAATTTACCTGCTTGAAAGCACTGGCACCCGGTTTGTAGCCGATCATACTGAACCTTTTGGTCCAGGCGATTTGGTAATGGTTGCGGGTAACCTGCCGCATTTCTGGCGGAATGACGATTCATACTACAAAGAAAGTTCAACCTTAAAGGCGAGCCGGATTGTGGTGCAGTTTCCACACGATTTCCTGAAACCCAATATCGAAACCTATCCCGAATTTTTGTCCATAAGGAACCTTATGCTCAGATCAGAAAAAGGTATTCGTTTTCTCCCTCCCCATAATGAAGAAATTGGTAAAATGTTGCTTGAATTGCCGCGTTTGTCAGGCTTCAGGCAGATTATGCGTTTTATTGAAATACTAAATCATATGTCGCAGATCACCAATTACAAGCTTCTTGCCAGTGATGCCTACCAACCCGGGCGGCATGATATATTTGACAACCGGTTGG
>CAYMXK010000331.1:0-5504 GCA_964393915.1 uncultured Prolixibacteraceae bacterium | reverse complement strand
ATAATTGTTAGTTTTTAAAGGTATTCGATGTAACTCCCATGAAAATTACAATGCTACTCGTGTGTGAATTGAGAATTCATGGTCGTTTCATCATAAACAGGCTAATTAAACACTACAGTACGGTTCTTAAACACCAGGATCTTCCGCTGAAGATGTTTGAACACCGCCTGCGAAAGTACAATTTTTTCAAGATCACGGCCCTTCCTGATGAGATTTTCAACCGTGTCAACATGGCTGCAGCGGGTAACGTCCTGTTCGATGATCGGACCTGCATCAAGGTCGGACGTTACATAATGGCTGGTGGCCCCAATAATCTTGACACCCCGTTCATGGGCCGCATGATAGGGTTTTGCCCCGGCAAACGCAGGAAGAAAGGAGTGGTGGATGTTTATGATCTTGTTGGGATAATGCGCTACAAAATCATGGCTCAGTATCTGCATATAACGGGCAAGCACAATGAAATTGATGTTGTGTGTCTTTAACAGTTCCAATTCCCGGGCCTCCTGTTCTGACTTATTGTCCTTGTTGACAGGAATGAAATGAAAGTCGATATCAAACCTCCGGGCTACCGGTTCCAATATCTTATGGTTACTGATAATCAGCGGTATTTCCACATCCCACTCTCCTGCCGTATACCTCGAAAGGATATCGAACAGACAATGCGGCATTTGCGAAACAAACAGCGCCATGCGTGGCACCTCCTCTGAAAAATAGAGCTTCCAGTTCATCTGCAGCGGGAGGGCAATAAGCGTTTCGAAATATTCACCGACCTTTTCGCGTGGAATTGAAAAACCATCCAGTTCCCACTCCACCCGCATGTAAAAGACCATTTCCTGGTGGTCGACATGCTGGTCGAGGTAAATAATGTTGCCATTGTTGCGGTTGAGGAATTCGGTAACGGTTGCGAGAATTCCCTGTCTGTCAGGACAATGAATGAGTAAAATGGCGGTATTCTTCTTTTCGCGGAGTGGCTGTATACTCTTCATAAAAGTTTTAATTTTTCTCTATTATTTTTTAAGTTTAAAGGGTTCCCTTGGTTGACGGCAGTTCAAAGTTGAAAACGTCCCTTTTGACAGCCATCCTGAGAGCCTTTGCAAATGCTTTGAAAACAGCTTCTATTTTATGGTGTTCATTATCCCCTTCAACTTTAATGTTGAGGTTGCAGCGGGCAGCATCTGAAAACGATTTAAAGAAATGGAAGAACAATTCAGTAGGCACATCGCCAACCCTTTCACGGTGGAAGGAGGCATCCCACACCAGCCATGGCCGGCCACCAAAGTCCAGGGCCACCGAAGCGAGGCTTTCATCCATAGGGAGATAAAATCCATACCGTTCTATTCCCCTTTTGCTGCCAAGAGCTTTTCCGAAGGCCTCCCCCAGGGCAATAGCCGTATCTTCAATGGTATGGTGCTCATCCACCTGCAGGTCTCCTTTCACCTCAATGATCAGGTCGCATCCCGAATGCCTTCCGATCTGATCGAGCATATGGTCGAAGAAATGAAGCCCGGTGGCTATTCTGGTTTGACCGGTGCCATCGAGGTTAATCTCAATATGAATATCAGTTTCGCGTGTGGTGCGCTTAATGGTAGCCGTTCTTTCGGGAGCAGCCACGCATGCATAGATTTTATCCCAGTCACTGGTGACAAGTACACATGTATTTTTTAAACCGGAGGTTTCCATATCTTCGGTAAGTGAGCCGTCGTTAATCAATATGCCCTTTGCGCCCAGGTTTTTTGCCAGCCACAGATCGGTCAGCCTGTCACCGATTACAAAGGATTCACTGAGGTCATAACTTCCGTCAAGGTACTTGTCCATCATGCCAAGCTTCGGTTTGCGGGTAGGAGCATTGTCGTGCGGAAAGCTGCGGTCGATCAGGATATCGTCAAAAACAACACCTTCGTTCTCAAAAGCCTTCAGCATCTTGTTGTGGGCAGGCCAGAAGGTATCCTCCGGATAAGATTCCGTTCCAAGCCCATCCTGGTTGCTGACAATCACCAGCTCATAACCGAGATTTTTCCTGATAAAATACAAATTCCTGAACACCTTGGGCAGAAATTCCAGCTTTTCGAGAGAGTCGATCTGTTCATCTGCCGGTTCACATATTAGTGTACCATCACGGTCAATAAAGAGTGCTTTTTTCATTGTAATATCTCTTTAACCATAGAAAACCAGGAAACATAGAGAATGGAATTATTCTTTGTGCCTGAGCTCCTCCGGGTTTTTTTTTATAAATTTTCATACCTGTTCAACGCACTAATCAGGATTTCGTTTTCATTCTCAGCTCCCACCGTAATGCGCAGGCTGTCCTCACACAATAGAACTTTGGAGCGGTCGCGGACAATAATCCCTTTCTCCATAAGGAATTCATATACTTTCCGGGCATTTTTCATTTTTACGAGTAGAAAATTGGCATCAGAGGGCCACACTTTCTCGACATATGGAATTTTCTGCAGTTCAACATCGAGTTTATGGCGTTCAGCAAGGAGCAATTTCACCCAGTTACTCATTTCACCAGCACTTTCCAGCAGTTCGAGAGCCTTTTGCTGTGTGAGGATATTCAGATTATAGGGATACTTGATTTTGTTGAGTATCCTGATAATCTCCGGGGAAGCAAATGCCATTCCGAGCCTTATGCCTGCCATTCCCCATGCCTTGGAGAAGGTTTGCAGAACAACCAGGTTGTTGAATTCAGTCAGGCGGGGCAATATCGACAGCCCGGGTGCAAAATCTATATAAGCCTCATCGATTATCACGGGGCCGTCAAAACCCTGAAGTATCCTTATCATTTCATGGGTTTCCAGTGCGTTTCCTGTTGGATTATTGGGAGTGCACAGAAAAATAATCCGCGTATTATTGGTAACTGCCTTCAATATTGCGCCGGCATCCAGCTTGTAATCAGCCGAAAGGAAAACTTTTACAACTTCAACGTTATTAATTCCGGCAGCAACCTGGTACATTCCATAGGTTGGCTCAATCTGAACGATATTGTGAATCCCCGGCTCACAGAAAGCCCTGATCATCAAATCAATAGGCTCATCACTTCCGTTACCCAGAAAAATAGTGTCCGGATGTACATTTTTCAGATCGGCAATGCGGGCTTTCAGCTTGCGTTGCAACGGATCGGGATATCGGTTGTAAGGCTGGTTAAAGGGATTCTCGTTGGCATCGAGAAACACCATGGCCTCCCCCGAAAACTCGTCACGTGCTGAAGAGTAAGGTTTCAGGTTCAGGATATTTTTACGTAGAAATAATTCGAGATTCATTGGTGTGTGCTATTTTGTAATACTATTTCTTTGCTATCTCCTTTAACCTGACCGATACTGCATTTTTATGGGCCTGCAAATGCTCTGCCTCTGCCATAATTTCAACAACCGGTCCCAGGTTCTTCAATCCTGATGTTGTGATCTCCTGGAAAGTAATCTTCTTCACAAAGCTGTCCATATTAACGCCACTGTGTGACCTGGCCCAACCATTTGTAGGAAGAGTGTGGTTGGTTCCCGATGCATAATCGCCGGCGCTTTCCGGTGTAAAGTTGCCGAGGAAAACCGAGCCGGCATTGGTAATCCGGGCTGATATTTCAGCATAGTTGTTCGTGCTGATGATCAGATGCTCAGGCGCATACCAGTTAATCAGTTCTATCATGTCATCGTCATTGTCGAAGATCACAATTCTGCTGCTGTCAAGAGCCTTCGCGGCAATATCTTTTCGCGGAAGTTGCTCCAGTTGAAGGGCAACCTCCTCCTGCACCTTCTGCAGTATGGCTTCACCTTTCAGCACAAGCAGCACCTGGCTGTCGGGGCCATGTTCGGCCTGCGACAGGAGATCGGCTGCAATAAATGCAGGACGGGAGGTTTCGTCAGCAATTACAGCCACCTCCGACGGGCCTGCAGGCATATCGATGGCGACATCATTGAAGCTCACCAACTGCTTGGCGGCCATAACATACTGGTTCCCCGGTCCGAATATCTTATTCACCTTAGGAGTGACCACTCCGTAAGCCATTGCACCAATCGCCTGAACGCCACCGAGTTTAAATACTTTTGTGACACCTGCATATCTTGCAGCCACCAAAATGGCCGGGTTAACCGTCCCGTCTTTCGCCGGAGGCGTACAGAGGATGACCTCCTGGCAGCCGGCCAGACGTGCCGGTATAGCGAGCATTAATACGGTTGAAAAGAGTGGTGCAGTACCACCAGGGACATAGAGACCCACCTTTTCTATTCCCACCGGTTTCTGCCAGCAGAAAACACCAGGCTGCGTTTCAATTTTCCTCACTTCGGGGAGCTGCATGGCATGGAATTTTGAAATATTGGCCGATGCAATACGGATAGCTTCCTTCAATTCAACGGGAAGAGCCTCTTCTGCTGCTGAAAACTCCTCATCTGACACTTCCCAGCGATCGATCTCCACGCCATCAAAGCGAAGGGTATACTCACGAAGAGCCTCTTCTCCGTTCAGGCGAATTCCGTTCAGCAGATTGCTGACTTTTGCATGGAGGTCAGATACATCGAATAATGGCCGGTGCAGAATTTCAGGCCAGGTGGCCTTTTCAGGATTGACAATGGTTTTCATATGGTCTGTTTTAAAAAATCATTTTCTCGATAGGAATAACAAGGATACCTTCAGCCCCAGCCTTTTTCAATTTTCCGATCACGTCCCAGAAATCGTTTTCATCAATTACAGAATGGACCGAACTCCAGCCTTTTTCGGCAAGTGGCATAACGGTCGGACTTTTCATACCAGGCAGAATCGATGATATTTCAGCAAGCTTGTTATCGGGTGCATTTAGTAAAATGTACTTTTTACCCTCAGCCCTTTGTACAGATTCCATCCTGAAGATCAGCTCATCCAGGATAGCCAGCTTTGCAGGAGAGAGTTGCCTGTTTTTGATCATTACCGCTTCGGAAGTCACAGCCACCTCCACTTCTTTCAAACGGTTGGATACCAATGTAGAACCAGAACTTACAATATCAAAGATCGCGTCGGACAAGCCAATTCCCGGAGAGATTTCCACAGAACCGTTGATCACGTGAATTTCGGCTATCACCTCATTCTTAAGCAACCAATCATTAAGGATTCCCGGATAGGATGTGGCAATTTTCCTGCCATTAAACCACTTTGGTCCGGGATAATCGATCTGCTGAGGGATAGCCAGTGAGAGCCGGCATTTGCTAAAACCCAGCCGTTTGGCAATTTCGACAGGTTCCTTTTTCTCAAGTACTTCATTTTCTCCCACTATACCCAGATCGGCAGCGCCAAAGGCAACCGTCTGAGGGATATCATCATCGCGAAGGTAAAGCACCTCCAGCGGAAAGTTTTTCGCCGGGGAAACCAGGTTCCTGCTGCCAAATATAAGATGGATTCCTGCTTCCTCCATCAACCTGACCGATCCTTCGTTGAGGCGTCCTTTGGTCTGAATCGCGATACGCAATTTTTCCTTTGTCATAGTTAAAAAAATAAAAAGGGCCTACCGATTGATGGTAAGCCCTTTAGTTTCAAATATC
>CAYMXK010000330.1:0-5517 GCA_964393915.1 uncultured Prolixibacteraceae bacterium | reverse complement strand
GGCATCACCCTCTTTCTCGTTAAAGACTACTATTATTATCTCTTCGACTATATGTCATTCAACATTCCCATGCTCAAATCTGAAATTTCGGGTTTCGGCAACCTCGCGACCGTTATTGCCCACAGGGGAATATACATGAGTCTGGGAATTGGATTTATTTTCATGACCATCTTCCTGCTGAAAAGATTGCCTCAATCGGAGATACTTACCTGGTTTTCGCTGCTGTTTGGCATCATATTTATTTCAGCCGGCGGCTACCTGGGATATGAACACGTGAGCAAGTTTGTATCTATCGAAAGAGAGCGGGTGCAGGCAGTAGAACTGAATGACAGATATGCTGCCCTGCCGGTTGCCGATATTACCAAACACCATATCCGGCTTGAGCACAATGGAAATCAGATAGCCGTTCATTCTGAGATTGACCTGCTAAACAACAACAAGGTAAATATCGATTCTCTCATTATTAACCTTAATCCTGGACTTACAATTTCCGAAGCAATGCTCAACGGTCAGAAGGTGACTTTTTCGAGGTACCGGCAACTGATTGTGATTCCATTGCAGTCGACCATGGAACCAGGTAATACGCTGAACCTGGAATTTACCTATCAGGGCAATATCAATGAGGCCTTTTGTTATCTCGATATTGACGATGAACAGAGAAATAAAAAATTTGGCGAATTTATTCTAAACGTCGACAAACGACATGCATTCATAACTCCTGATTATGCCCTTTTAACCAGGGAGGCCGGATGGTATCCCGAGACAGGCGTGACTTACAGTGCTAAAAATTTTGGATGGAACCGCATGTACTTTACCGACTTTTCACTTGAAGTCAGGACCGACACCGTGTTACAGGCCATTTCTCAGGGGAGCTTTGAAAAACCTGCCCCCGGGCAATTCACCTATTCCAATGACCAGCCGCTTACGCAAATCTCGCTGGCAATCGGAAAGTACGAACATAAAAAAATGGAGGTCAGCGGCATTGAATTCGGAGTATGGCATATCAAAGGACATGATTTTTTCAGTGACGCCCTTCCCGAAATAAAAGACACGATTCCCGCTTTGCTGGAGGAACGCCTGCGTGACTTCCTTCGAACGTATAATTTAAGGTACCCTTTCAAAAGATTCAATCTTGTTGAGGTTCCGTCGCAGTTCAAATCATTTGAGCGAACCTGGACATTTGCGCAGGAGACAGTTCAGCCTGAACAGGTATTTATTCAGGAAAAAGGCTATCTCATCCGCGATTTTGATTTTGAGAGCCAGAAGAAAATGACCAAACGCTGGACCCAGCGCAGCGGAGAGAGCCTAACTGAGAAAGATTTGCAAATCAGGGTATTCACAAACCTCACCGGCAATTTTACCAGGGAAGGCGGCCGGCCAAATTTCAATATGCAGGCCGGAGGAAATATGCAGGCTACGGAGACCTTAAACCCCTGGTTTATCTTCCCCCAGCTCTATTATTTCAGTAACCACGTCCGTTCGAACCGCTGGCCGGTAACCAACCTTGTCCTGGAGGCCTACCTTAAGAGTCAGTCGACCGACATGCGCTCCATGTTTATGCGCGATATGACAGGTTTGAGCGAAGATGAAATGGCGAGTATTGCCCTGCAGGACCGGTCCTTCGAGGACCTGCTGCAGGATATCCGCCAGCGTAAAATAATCGATAACCTGATCAAGCTGAAAGGTGACGTGTTGTTTACCACTATCCAGTCGACAGCGGGCGAAGCTGAATTCACCCAATTCCTGCGCGGAATGCTCCGCAGTAACCAGTTTAAGATTATCATGTTCGACGATTTCGACAGCAGCCTTCAGGAGCAATTTGACATAGCCATTACGCCGATGATGGATAACTGGTTCAGGGAGACCCACTTGCCGGGCTATTTGTTCTCCCCTATCACGGCAGTCAATGCCAAGGCAGGCGACCAGATCAGGACCATGATTTCGCTGAGTGCCAGTAACACCAGCGATGTTGACGGCGTCGTAAAGCTCACCTTCCGCATGGGCGGACCAGGCGGCGGAGGCCCGGGAAGGAGCATGCGCGGAGGTGGAGGCTCATCAGCTACTGAAAATAAGATTCTTACACTTAATGCCGGGGAAACTAAGAAAGTCAGCTACCTGTTCGACACTGAACCAAGGGGAATGACCATAAATACACTTGCCTCAAAAAATATTCCCCAATCCATTATGCAGTTTTTCGGCCGCATCGAAGAGGATCTGAAAGTACAGCCCGTTGAAGGAGAGTTTACTCTTGACCAACAGGTCTCCACCTTACAGCCCAACGAATGGGTGGTTGACAACGAGGACCCGGGTTTCAACTATACTGTTTCAGACAATGTAAGCCTTTTACACAAGTGGATCATCAAAGAAGAGGAAACCGGATTGAAATATTCAGGTTTTAACAGCTGGCGCCCGCCATTAAACTGGACTTTGACTACCAATTCAGGATTTTACGGATTATATGTTCGGTCGGCCCATTATATCAAGGGCGGAACCGGTGATATGACGGCCACCTGGAACTTACCCGTTAAGGAAGCCGGCAATTACGACATCTACGCCCATATTTCATCAGCCGGCAGCAGAGGGTTCCAGATGGGAAGGGGCGGACGTAGTACGGGCGATGAAAAAGGGGAATATCAATACTTCATTTACCATAGCGACGGAGAGACAGAGCAAACCCTTAGAATCAGCTCAGCCGAAGCCGGCTGGAATTTACTGGGATCTTACTACCTGTCGACAGAAAACTCACGTGTGGTTCTAACCAATAAAACTACCCTTCGAACAGTAGTGGCCGACGCCATAAAAATTGTAAAACTTTGATATTTAATAATATTCAACCTTATGAAACGAGCATTTATGTATCTGTATATCAGGATTTTTTTCGTGTCGGCCATAATAGGGCTGACGGGACCCTGCGTACTTGGGCAACAGGCTTTGACACTTGAACGTGCCTTAGGACAGGCAGAAACAAGCAGTCCCGCCATTCAGCAATCGTTGCTAAACCTGGTACGTTCCCAAAAAAATCTGGAGGCACAGCGGGCAGCCTTAAAGTCGAAATTTTCGCTAAATGTCGCACCAATTGATTACACCAATACCCGGCGTTTTGATACGAGGGTTTCGGAGTGGTACACCAATGAATCGTTTGCATCCAACACGACCCTGAGGATAGAACAACCAATTCTGGTAACAGACGGTACCCTGTCGCTCATCAACCGTTTCGGATGGCAAAGCAGCTCCGCCCTTTTCGAAGGTGGAAACTCCACTTCAAGTGAACGGTTTACCAACAATCTTTATCTCAACTACAACCAGCCCCTGTTCACCTACAACCGGCTGAAGCTGCAGCTTAAGGAACTGGAGCTGAGTTACGAGAATGCCAACATCAGCTATGCCATGCAGCGTTTAAATATGGAGCGAAGTGTCACACAGTTTTTCTACAATGTATATATGGCACAGATGAACCTGAGCATTGCCCGTGAGGAGCTGGCCAATACCGAAAAAAGCTACGAGATAATAAAAAACAAGGTCGAAGCCGGATTGGCAGCACGCGAAGAGTTGTTTCAGGCAGAGCTGAACCTGGCCACGGCCAATTCGAGCCTGCAAAACAGTCAGGTAAACTTCGAAAATGGCAAAGACCAGCTGAAGATGTATCTGGGAATGGATTTATTCGAGGATATCCTGGTTTATGCCGATGTGGAAGCTGTTGCGGTACCTGTAGACCTTAACAAAGCCATTGAAAACGGATTGGCTAGCCGCATGGAACTGCGACAGAGAGAGATAGATATTGAAACTACCCAGTTTGACATGATCCGCACAAAGGCATTGAATGAGTTCAATGGTTCAATGAACCTTGCTTTCGGGATCATCGGAGATGATAAAAACCTTGTCAATATTTTCGACCAGCCTACCCGAAATCCTCAGGTGCAGATCTCATTCAATATTCCGCTGTTCGACTGGGGCGAAAAGAAAGCTCGCATCGAAGCCCAGGAGGCATCCATTAAGAGTGCAGAACTGAATCTCGATGAACAGAAAAAACAGATCATAATCGATATCCGCCAGGTATACCGCAACCTGCAGAATCAACTCAACCAGATTGATATTGCCAGGCAAAGCGAACGCAATGCCCAGCTTACCTATGAAATCAACCTTGAGCGTTACCAGAACGGCGACCTCACAGGTATGGACCTTAGCCTGTATCAGAACCAGCTCTCCTCACGCAAACTTGCCTATGCACAGTCATTGCTCAATTACAAAATTGAATTGCTTAACCTGAAAATTCAGTCCCTTTACGATTTTGAAAAAAATCAACCGGTTATTCCTGCAGAATTATATTTAAACAACCAATAGTAAATCAGATTACAATGAAGAATATTAAGTACATAACACTGTTTGCTGCTTTTGTGGCAATTTTCGGCTGCTCAGGCCGGCAGGAGTCGGAAACCACTGATCTGGCCATACCGGTTTCAATCGAGGATGTGCGGCTTCAAACCATTCAACAGTATGTAAATACCACCGGAACAGCAAAATCTACACAGGAAGTGGATTTGTCTTCTGAAATGGCCGGTATCTATAAGCTGCTAAACAATCCGTCGACCGGCAGGCCATTTAAACTGGGCGACAGGGTAAGACAAGGGCAGGTTATCATCAGGCTTGAAGACGAAGAATATGTTAACAATATTGCCTTAAGTGCCAAAAAGCTGAATCTTGAGATTTCAGAACAGGAGTATGAAAAACAAAAATCGCTGTATGAAAAAGGCGGGGTGACCCTCCGCGAACTCCGCAATGCAGAGGTTTCGGCCACCAACGCCAAATACGACTTCGAAAATGCGCAGGTACGTCTTTCAAAGATGAACATCGTTGCTCCCTTCTCAGGCGTCATTGTCGATTTGCCGTTTTATACCCCCGGCACCCGCATCAACTCCGGCTCACCAATGGTATCGCTGATGAGCTATGAAAAAATGTTCCTTGATATCAATCTTCCCGAAAAATCGATTTCTGAGGTAACCCTCGGACAGGAAGTTATTGTGACCAGCTATACGCTTACCAACGATACTTTACGTGGGGTGGTAACCGAATTATCGCCGGCTATAAGTACCGAAACACGCACATTCAAGGGCAAACTTACCATTGACAATGCCGGTCTGAAGCTCAGACCTGGAATGTTTGTGAAGGCCGACATCATTGTTGCACAAAAAGACAGCGCCGTAGTGGTACCAAAGAACATTATGCTCTCCAGCGGAAGAGGGAGAATGGTTTTTGTTGTCGACCAGAGTACAGCCATGGAACGCCGTATCACCACCGGAATAGAAAACCAGGAATATGCTGAAGTCATATCGGGCTTAAAAGCAAATGACCGCCTGGTTGTAAAAGGATTTGAAACCCTGCGAAACAACTCGAAAGTAAAAGTAATCCGATAGTCTTCTGCCGGAGTACCGGAGAGAAATTCTCCTGTCTGAAATAAATCAAGAAATTTAAAGAGATAACCGTGAAAAAATTAACACAGTTTTCGGTCAATTATCCGGT
>CAYMXK010000329.1:0-5523 GCA_964393915.1 uncultured Prolixibacteraceae bacterium | reverse complement strand
CTGGAAAGTTGTTATCCCGAATTCTTTTTTCGGCGATTACAATCCATACAAGGACTTAATTCGTGGCGATTGGTTCAATGCAATGAAGAGAGTACACCATACCGGAGAGGTTTATCTGAATGGTAAATCCTTATGGGAAGCTGCCCTACTGGAAGATGTGCTCAACCCAAAACAAAAAATGGAGAGTTTCGATCCCGAAGGTTCAACATACACTTGGTACTGCGAAAGCAACGATGAAAACACTTATATCTATGCCAATTTTCATGGTGCGGATCCAAATCAGGAGCTGGTAGAGATTAACGTCCGCGAAAGTTGTTTTTACCCGGATAATACATTCATAAACTACATCACAATCAGTGGATTTCACATGAGCCAGGCCGCTACCCAATGGGCGCCGCCTACTGCTGAACAAATAGGACTTATTGGAACCAACTGGAGCAAGGGATGGATTATTGAAAATAACATTGTAAGCGATTCGAAATGCTCCGGGATTACCCTCGGAAAATATGGAGATGAGTGGGATAACACCTCTGAGAATGCGGCCGAAGGGTATGTGGAAACTATTAATCGAGCCTTGAAGAATGGTTGGAACAAAGAAACTATCGGACACCACATCATTCGGAACAACACTATTTACAACTGCGAACAAACCGGTATTTGCGGAAGTTTGGGCGGAATTTACAGTGTTATTGAAAGAAACAATATTTACAACATCTGGACCAAACGGCAATTTGGCGGGGCAGAAATGGGTGGAATAAAAATCCACGCATCCATTGATATGGTTATCAAAAATAACCGGCTGGCCAATTGCGGACGCGGTTTGTGGCTCGACTGGATGGCACAGGGAACCATTGTTACAGGAAATCTTCTTTATAATAATACCTCCGACGATCTTTTTATGGAAGTAAACCATGGCCCCTTCCTTATTGAAAACAATCTGTTCCTGTCTGAAATTTCATTGCGCGATTGGTCTCAGGGGGGGGCTTGGGTGCATAACTTGTTTGCCGGGAATATTGAGGTCAGACCACAAGGTCGTCTTACACCATTCCACGAGCCTCATTCAACCAAAGTTTTAGGGCTTAGGCAAATATTTTGCGGCGATAACCGGTTTTATAATAACATTTTTGTGGGTGGCACTCCTGAAATTGGTGGAAGACTTTCGGGACTGAAAATATACGATGACGTGGCGATGCCCATGTATGTTGATGGCAATGTTTACCTCAACGGCGCAAATCCTTTCTCTGTTGAGAAAAACTCCATAAAATCAGGTTTAAATCCGGAAATCACTATTTCTGAGCAAGGGGAGAATGTATTTTTAAACATTCTTTTTGATAATTCGGTCAGCAAGATAAAAACTCAGCTTATAACAACTGAACTTCTGGGAAAAGCCAAAATTCCTCGGCAGAATTATGAAAATCCTGATGGTTCATCAATAACAATTGATTCTGATTATTTCGGGAATCAAAGAAATGTAAATAATCCATCTGCCGGGCCGTTTGAAAAACCTGTTACTGGCAAACCATTGACGCTTAAAGTGTGGTAGAAGTTTGACTCTTACTTTCTTAAAATCTTTTCCAAAGATTTTCCCTTTGCCAATTCATCCACCAGCTTATCTAAATAACGAATCTTTTGCATAAGCTGGTCTTCAATTTCTTCCACACGATAACCACAAATTACTCCGGTTATTTTTGAAACATTTGGATTAAGTTGCGGCGCCTGGGAGAAAAAGGTTTCAAAATCACTTTTCCTGTCGATTTGTTGTTGAAAAGTTTGTTCATCATACCCTGTGAGCCAAAAGATTATGGCATCTACTTCTGCTTTTGTGCGTCCCTTCTTCTCCGCTTTTTGGATATAAAATGGATAAACATCCGCAAAAGAGGTCTTAAATATTTTTGTATTATTCATTTTGCTTTTTATTAGATTTATTCCCTGATAAGGTTGGCAAATCTTACCAGTACATTAAGCGCCTTGTCCTTTTCATCCATTTGGCAATCAGGAAAAGAACCAGGAGAACGCTGAAAATAACGATAGATTCATTCCAGCTTAATGTATTGTGGTATTTGAGCAGTAAAAGCATCCCCGACAAATACATGAATATCCCGTTGTGTTCGTTGGCAATCACCTTCTGAAACCTGAAATGATGGCTGGCAAATGCCTGATTGATTTTTCCCAAACGGGGGATGATTGAATTGGTGCTGTTTTTAAAACTGATAAATTCATCGCCGAATTTCCCGGTTAAAAAAGCTTCTTCAGCCTTGATAATGGCCAGATAAATAAAAAGCATCATAGGGAAAAACAAGGCCAGGAAAAGCAGTGAATTCGAAAATAGTCCAAATCCAAGCAATAGGGAGATGTTTCCCAAATACATGGGATTCCGGCAAATCTGATAAACACCTCCCGTAACCAGGTTTTCGGCATGTATATGGCGATTAATGCCTCCCCTGACAATATAAACCAGTCCTACCGTTATGCACCGCACCAGTATGCCGAACACTATCAGCACTGCCCCTGACATTAAACCCCAGTTCAGGTCAGTGAAGATAGGCGGTGAAGGGATAAAAAGCGCGGCGTATAAGACCGGGAAAAAGAAATTCCGGTAGTGAAAGAATATGTTTCCTAGTTTAACCAACATGCTTTGAGTTTAATGACGTACTGAATCATTTCATGGCTACCATTCCGGCAAAGTTATGCCACTTAAAAAAAACTTCGCTCGAATGAAATCCAGCTTCATGAAGCATTTCAATGTCTTCACTCAGTTTATAGGGTATCAGGACATTCTCCAGCGCTTCACGCTTTTGTGAAATTTCCATGTCGTCGTAATTGTTCCGGCGTTTCATGTCGTAATAATACTTGATGAAGGTCCTGTTAAACTCCTGGCTTTCACCTAAAACCTTCTCAACGAGAAATATGACGCCCCCTTGATTCATTTGCGAATAAATTGACTGCAAAAGTTTTTGCCGGTTGATGGGCCGCACAAATTGAAGCGATAGACACAACACCACAACGGAGGCGTTATCGATGGTTATCTTTTTATTCAGGTCCCCGGCGAGGAGGTTATAAGGCCTGGTTAAACCGTGTTTTTCGAGATTGGTCCGACAGCTTTCCAGCATCTGTTCTGATTCATCGATTCCGATAAAACTCACAGTGGGGTCAATATAATTGTTCATGGCCAGAAAAGTTGTTCCGGTGGAACATCCCAGGTCGTATACCGAAGTCCCCGGCTTGGCATAATCAGCGGCCATTTCTGCCATCATCCGCTGAATTTCTAGATAGTAGGGCACCGAGCGAACAACCATGTCATCAAAAACATTGACCACCTTGGCATCAAACTTAAAATCAGTTGATTTTTCTATTTTCTCTCTGAAAATCTGATCAGCATTCATGATAAAATAATTTAAGCTTATATTGCCGGTGTGATCACAACCTTACGAAACTCTATCGGTCCATGGTCGCCCTGAATCATGATCGGCCCCGGATTGCCCTCTTTGCTGTCGAGCGAGCCCCCGGTGATGCCGGGAATTGGCCGGTTCGATATCACCTCGATGCCGTTGTGGACAACCGTTACGTGCCTACCCACCAGCGTGATCTCAAACGTCTGCCATTCACCAGCTCTTTTTGCCGCAATTACTGAAGGCTCAATAAATCCATAGATGCCGCCGATCATCAGGTTGTTCACCTCCCTGCCAAAATTATCTTCTATCTGTACCTCATAGCGTCCCCTAAGGTAAATCCCGCTGTTGCTTCCTTCCGGATACCGGAACTCAAGGCTGAGCTTGAAATCATCAAATTTCTCTGTTGTCACCAGGTTGCCGCCAACACTCTCATTCACCAGCACGCCGTCAACCATCCGGAATTTATTGTTTGCGGGAATGATCCAGCGCGACAGGTTGTCATCAAGAAGATTTTTGGGGTTCCCCCAGACCGGCGGTTTACTGCGGGTCAAACCCGGTGCCCTTACACCCGTCCAGTGCAGCTTATGACCGTCAAGCACCTTAAAGCCCGTAAGCTTGTCGTCTTTAAGCGTGAACTCAAAATAAATGTCTGGCACATCCATCCACTGTGGTGGGATCGTAAAATGGTACTTCTGTTCTTCACTGGAATAGTGCACTTCAGATATGGGGCGTGCACTTCCCTCATACCCCACATAATAACCGATCAGGGTCGAAAAGCCGGAGCGCTTCACCTCCAGCCAACCCGGAAAACCTTCGGTGTCCATTAGGCCATGCCGGAATAATCCGAGTTCCTCCAATTCCTTACCCTCAATAACCACTGTAAGATTCCAGCGGCCAATCACTTCCGCACCATCAGAGGCAGCCTGGGCCGAAGCCGAAGACTGAATTATCAGGGTTACTGCCAACAGCAACCACGCTCTTTTCAATATTTTCATCCTGTATGTTTTAATTAATTATAAACTTGTTATAAATTGAACTATTCGTGAAAATGAGAAGGCAAATTTATATAAATTCGGTTACTGGCGAAAATTCTGTGTGAAAATCATAGCAGAACCAGTTACCATGGTACCTGTGGAGACGAGCCCGCAGAATAAATGGTGCTTCACGGCTGACATTGCCTTAAACATAACCATCTTGCACAAAGATATGGGAAACCATAACTTTCCTGCACCCCGGTGAAAAATCAGCAGGGAAATAGACCTGACGCCATCCGGCAAGTTTCCCTGACAAATATGGTTTAGCCTGATTTTTGCCGTATCTTTACTTTTAGCGAAGGAAATTATGGCAGAACAGGAATTTGACAGCAGTTACCGTTACATTTGTGGTCACCTGGCCGCCCGCAGATTGAAACCCGCATTCGATCTGATCGGAAATCTTATCTCCAATTACGGGGTGGGCAACCATTACGACGAACACCGGAACCTGGAAGAGACTTACCGGTATATGCTGAAATACACTGTTGAGGGCATCCGCGACCCAGAACGGCAACCTATCTACCGTAAACTGATCGTGTCGGCCTTTGAACTTGCCGACAAAGTTTACGGGGCTGTCTGCCTGAAGGTTTCATCCTCAGTTGAATACGAAAAAAAAAGGACCTTCCGCAACGACTTCATCTCCGACTCGGGGGCGTTTGTCATCATGCTTGAAGATTTCTACCTCCATTCCACTGGCTTGTCCGAACAGGAGCTCTCACCTGACAAGGTGGCCGGACATCACCGGGACATGCGCCGTCTCTTCTGTCATACCTGGTTTACCGACAAATTGTCATCTGTAGAAATACAGCCCCTTCGCACGTTGCTGCGGAGTTCAGTCGTGCCTGTCTTCTACCGTTCCTTCCTGGTCACGGCAGTCACCCTAAGCCTGCTCCGCTATTTCGACGAGGGTAAGTTCAGCCTGCTGTTCGATGGCTACTGCACCGGCGATGAGGAAATACGGCAGCGGGCACTCACCGGACTGCTCATCTGCCTCTACCGGTACGACGACCGGCTGCCTTTCTTTCCGGCCATCGGCGCACGGCTTAAGATTGTTTCTGAAGAAAATGATTTTAAACAAAACCTCGAACGCATCATCC
>CAYMXK010000328.1:0-5574 GCA_964393915.1 uncultured Prolixibacteraceae bacterium | reverse complement strand
CGTTTTATGCGGTGCAGGTAAAGACGCACGGCGGTGCGTCTCTACAACAAACGCCGTCACCCTACAAACCTACGGTTATGGTTTCCACAAAAAACCTCGGCGACCGGATTGAAATTTCCGTGAAAGACAACGGCTCCGGCATTCCACCCGAGATCATCGACAAAATCTTCCAACCCTTTTTCACCACAAAACCCACCGGACAGGGAACAGGATTGGGCTTGAGTTTGAGTTACGATATTGTAAAAGCACATGGAGGGGAGTTGAAAGTGGAAACCAAGGAAGGTGAGGGGACGGAGTTTATCATTCAATTGCCCGCGTAAAATTTACAGTGTGCAAGGCGAGGGCTCCGAATTTAAAATCATTCTGCCAGGCAGCAATTTGAATTAACTCCAGGCTGAAGCAGCTATCATGGAGTGTGTTACACCTGCCCGGGTGTACATAAAATTGTGCCAATCATCGCTTTTTTTTGATATAATTGATCAACGAATCAGGATTCTTCGTAACTTAGCTTATGAAACGGCCCATTGTAATTTTCACGTAAGTTACAGCGAAATGCTCCGGCATTCTATCGAATGCAAAAAAACAGACACTGGGAATGAGATAAATACCTTTTATAGGTAACAATTATAATGAGATAAAAAACCAGAAGTGCAGAAACCGCTAATAATATATTGTTTAATCAGGTGCCACAATTTTTGATTCGTAAATTAACCAAGTACCTATATTATTCAAAATAATTTTTCATTATAATTTAATAAGATAAAATTATGGCAACAATTACAGTTTCTTTTGATGGTGTGGAATTAGTATTGTCTGATAAAGGACATACCAATGCCAGCCACAGTGAACAAATAATCTGGAATCCTGGTTCGGGTGTTCATTCCATTACAAGTGTAACACAAAAAACTTCTTCCCCAAAAACAACAGAAGAATTTTGGGAAGAATCTCCTCATCAGATTGGAGTGAATTTCAAGGGGAAAATTAATGGAACAGTTGTAGGTGCCTGGGACTATAATATTAGTTGCAATGTCGGAACAATTAATAATCCGGTAATTAAAACAAAAGACCCCAGGATTCAGGTACTTTCCTAGTAAATCTATTCATATTATATTTCCATGTTGCTTAAAGGGAAAGGCTACTTTTTACTGATAGGTTTTCTGTGTCTTATTCTCCATGCTGTTTACAGCCAGGATCAAAAAGTGGCAGATAGCCTGAAGATCATTTATAATGAGGGTATGTTAAATGATACGGGCAGGTTAGAATTACTCAGGCAATTATCATTCAACGAGGTAAAGGATTTGAATTTGTCTTTAAAATATGCGGAGGAATTAATAAACCTGTCCATAAAGACAGGAAATAATAAATTCCTGCATAGCGGTTATTTTCAGAAAGGAAACAAGAAAAGATTATTTGGCGATTTGGAAGAAGCCCTGGATGCATATATTAAAAGTGCAGAATTTGCCCGGTTAGAAAATAATGCGAGGGGTGAAGGAAATGCCTATGGAGCCATTGCCGATATTTACTCTATTTCAAATAATCACCCTAATGCAAGGCTCTATTATAGTAAAGCAATTGCTATCCTGAGAGAATCAAATGACTCTGTTGCTTTAGCCTCTTCCATTTTAAATGCCGGGGAAGAATTTTTGAATAGTCAAATTTACGATACTGCTTATATGTATTTCAAGGAATCGCAAATCATATTTGAAAAGCTCAATTACTTAACCGGGAAGGCATACAGTATTGGTAATATCGGAATGGTTTACGCCAATACCGGAGAAAGCATTCTTGCTGAAAAGAATATCAAAGAAGCTATTGAGATATTGGAAGAATTGGCAGATTATTATCCCATCTGTGTTTATCTTATTTCATTGGCCGATATTTATATTGTGAGAGGTGAGGAACATGCTGCATTAAATTATGCAATGAAAAGCCTGACACTTGCCCGGGAATATGGACTGAAAGAACAAATCAGGGATGCCAACCTGAAACTTTCAGAACTTTATGAACGATCAGGAAACCCTGCAGATTCTTATAAATACTACAAAAATTACATCATTTACAGAGACAGCATAAATAACATCAAAATAGTGCAGAGTATGGCTAATCTTCGCACTGATTTCGAGGTTTCTCAAAAGCAAATTGAAGTGGATCGGCTCAACCAGCAAAAACAGAATCAGCGATGGTGGTTAATAACCATTGTCATTATTTTATTTTCAACACTTGTATTATTGTATATGTTCTACCGGAACAATAAAATCAAACAAAAGGCAAATGCCCTGCTCCAGGAACAGAAAAAGAAAGTCGAAACCACACTTACCAATTTAAAAGCCACCCAATCCCAACTCATCCATTCCGAAAAACTGGCCTCGCTGGGTGCGCTTACCGCCGGCATCGCCCATGAGATTCAGAACCCGCTCAATTTTGTAAATAACTTTGCTGAAGTCAGCAATGAGATGATGGATGAAATGAAGGAGGAGTTGGCTGAGGGGAGCAGGCAGCTGGTAGCAGGCAGCAGGGAGTCAGGTGAGGAGAAACTGAAACTGGCAGAAGAGATTGCCCGGGACATTAAGCAAAATCTTGAGAAGATAAGCCATCACGGCAAACGGGCCGATTCTATCGTAAAAGGAATGTTGCTCCACAGCCGTGGAAGCAGCGGTCATAAGGAACCCACCGATATCAATTCCCTGTGCGATGAGTACCTGCGCCTCTCCTACCACGGTTTCCGGGCAAAAGACAAATCGTTCAATGCCGAATATTTATCCGAATTCGACCCCAACCTGCCAAAAATCAATGTGGTGCCGCAGGATATCGGGAGGGTGTTGTTGAATTTGATCAATAATGCGTTTTATGCGGTAAACGCGGTAGAGACGTTGCATGCAACGTCTCTACAACAAACGCCAACACCCTACAAACCTACGGTTATGGTTTCCACAAAAAGTCTCGGTGACCGGATTGAAATTTCCGTGAAAGACAACGGCCCTGGAATTCCTCCCGAAATCGTCGACAAAATCTTCCAGCCCTTTTTCACCACAAAACCCTCCGGACAAGGAACCGGGTTAGGGCTATCGATGGCCTATGATATTGTAAAGGCGCATGGTGGGGAGATCAGGATTGAATCAAAGAATGGAGAAGGAACGGAGTTTATCGTTCAACTACCAATATACTGAAACACAAATAGCCAGTGTGCCGGGTTAGGTTTCTAATTTTTTAATCATCCTTCCAGGTGGCTTTCCGAAATAACCTCAGTATAAAACAGTTATTAATTGCCTGCTTTTTGAATTTCCGTGACTATATTTATTCTTGTGGATAAACTGTTTTTTTTCATACAAGTGTTCATATAACCACGATAATTTGTATCTTAGCTTATGTAAAAACCATACCCACTTAAATCACTAATATTGTGCCGTTTAAGTTGCGCGACTAATTATTGAGACTCAAGCTAACCAACCCATTGCAATATGTTACAGTTCCTGTTGATCGTGATGTTAAACATCAGCTCTGCAACCCGGTCTGATCAGCTGTTCGTTGCAAGTGACTCCCTGTTTAGTGAAAATGGTATCATATCCCTTGGCGGATTGGACGGCTGGCGTTTTCATCCGGGTGATGACCTGAGTTGGGCTCAACCAGACTATGATGACAGCGGCTGGATGTTTTACAAACCTTTCGGGTTAACAGACCCAATTCCTGATTCACTCTGGCAGGGGTATGGCTGGTTTCGGTTCAGGTTTGCTGTGGATTCTTCGATTTATGAGAATGTCACCAATTTATATTTCATGACCTATGGAGCCGCAGAGGTTTATCTTGATGGTAAACTGCTGGGGAAGTATGGGGAATTTTCAACTGAAATACAGGGTGAGAGGCGTTATATGCATAATTACAAGACTCACCCTGCCATGTTCCTGCAACCTGCCGAATCACACTTGCTGGCTGTAAGGTATTCGTATCATAAAGGACAAACATACAAGAAAGTGCTCGGAAAGTATGCACGCACATTTGGTTTTGGTATAGGACTGGGTACAGACTTTTACAACCAGATTATTATTTCAGAAACGCTTATTATCCGGCAATTTGTTTCAATTCTGGGCACGATGCTTTTTCTTATTGTTCTTCTTTATGGATTTTTATTTGTGCTGTTTCCCGTTGAAAGATCTAACTTATACATCACCATTATTGTTTTTTTGTTATTTATTCAATTCATCATATCATGGGAGACCTTATTCTTTGAACTCGATGTTTTACAGAAAGTTTTTTTTCGTGGTATACCGGCCGTCTTTCTGTTTATGGCAGCTATTTCGATGATTCCTTTTACGATAAGTTCGATGTTCAATCAAAAACCACAAAAACCACACAAGGTGCTTGTCTGGTTGTTCCCTCTTTTTGCAGTGGCAAATTTTATATTATCAGGCCCTTATCTAAACATCGTCATTTTAACTGTTTATGCATTGATCGTCATATTCCTCTCCTCACAAATTCTGATTAAAGTCTGGAAAAGTGAACAGAAGGGTGTTTTGTTTGTGGCTATTTCATTCTTAGGCCTTATTGTAAGTTCAGTTGTATCCACTTTTTATGAGACATTTTATCTAAATATTAAAACTGGGATTATTGTAGCATTTATTTATATGGCAAATATTTCTGTTCCGCTTGGGCTTACTGCGTTTATGGCCAGCCGGTTTAGAGACCTTTACGCGAACCTGGAGCAAAAAGTAAAAGAAAGAACCAGCGAGTTGAATCAATCACTTCAATATTTACGAAGTACCCAATCCCAACTCATCCATTCCGAAAAACTGGCCTCATTGGGTGCACTCACTGCCGGTATTGCCCATGAAATACAAAATCCGCTGAACTTCGTAAATAACTTTTCGGATGTAAACCAAGAATTGCTTGAAGAACTGAAGGAAGAGTTGGCGGAAGGCAGTAATCAGTATTTAACAGGTAATATGCAGTTAGGAATGGAAAAAATAAAATCGGCCGGGGAGATTGCAAATGATGTAATAGGAAACGAACAAAAAATCAACCACCACGGCAAACGGGCCGAATCCATCGTAAAAGGGATGCTGCTCCACAGCCGTGGAAGCAGCGGTCATAAGGAACCCACCGATATCAATTCCCTGTGCGATGAGTACCTGCGCCTCTCCTACCACGGTTTCCGGGCAAAAGACAAATCGTTCAATGCCGAATATTTATCCGAATTCGACCCCAACCTGCCCAAAATCAATGTGGTGCCGCAGGATATCGGGAGGGTGTTACTGAATTTGATCAATAATGCGTTTTATGCGGTGCAGGTAAAGACGCACGGCGGTGCGTCTCTACAACAAACGCCGTCACCCTACAAACCTACGGTTATGGTTTCCACAAAAAACCTCGGCGACCGGATTGAAATTTCCGTGAAAGACAACGGCTCCGGCATTCCACCCGAGATCATCGACAAAATCTTCCAACCCTTTTTCACCACAAAACCCACCGGACAGGGAACAGGATTGGGCTTGAGTTTGAGTTACGATATTGTAAAAGCACATGGAGGGGAGTTGAAAGTGGAAACCAAGGAAGGTGAGGGGACGGAGTTTATCATTCAAT
>CAYMXK010000327.1:2543-5575 GCA_964393915.1 uncultured Prolixibacteraceae bacterium | reverse complement strand
CGGAATAGAACAGGAAATTCCCCGGCATGTCAAAAACTACTGTTTTGAAATCGGCCATGAAGGTGACGAGATGATTTTTGACTATAAACTCAGACCGGGAGTGACAAGGACAATGAACGCGACCCTGTTGATGAAAAAACTGGGAATTATCAAATAGTTTTGGCAATTTTCAGCAAGTTTTTAACAAACCACCCGGCCCTGATCCTTTATTTTTAACTCACTTTTCAACCACAGCCTGTTAGTTACTGGGATTAAGCGAAAAAACAAAACAACCATGTTTTAGTTATATTTGTGGCAAATAAAAAACATATATGACGGCACAGTACGACGAAGGCACAATTAGAACTCTTGAATGGCAGGAACATATCCGCAAAAGGCCGGGTATGTACATTGGCAAGCTGGGCGACGGCTCTGCTGCCGACGACGGTATTTATGTGCTGCTAAAGGAAGTACTGGACAACTCAGTGGATGAGTTTATGATGGGCCATGGTAAAAAAATTGAAGTTTCCATTGATCAGGACAAAGTTGTCGTCCGTGACTACGGACGGGGTATCCCTCTCGGAAAGCTGAACGACGTAGTCAGCAAAATGAATACAGGTGCCAAATATGACTCCAAGGTTTTCAAGAAATCAGTGGGATTGAACGGAGTCGGCATAAAGGCTGTTAATGCCTTGTCGAACGACTTTATTATCAGGGCCATCCGGGAAGGACAGGCCAAAGAGATCCATTTCAGCAAAGGAATCCAGACAGAAGAGTTGCCGCTTACCCCGACCGACGAGGTCAACGGAACAAGGGTAGAATTCAGGCCCGACGAGTCTATCTTCCGAAGTTTCAGGTATATAAGCGATTATGTGGTAAACATGATCAAGAACTATACCTTCCTTAATGCCGGTCTGATTATTGAATACAACGGTCAGAAGTTTTTTTCGAAGAACGGGTTGCGGGACCTGCTGGAAGAAAATCTTGAAGCAGAACCGTTGTACCCCATCATTCATTTGAAGGGGGAGGATATTGAAATTGCCCTGACGCATGGCAATCAGTACGGAGAAGATTACTATTCATTTGTCAATGGCCAGCATACCAGCATGGGAGGAACCCATCTGCAATCTTTCAGGGAGGTTCTGGTAAAAACTATCCGGGATTACTACAAAAAAGATTTTGAGCCCAGTGACATACGTGCTTCCATTGTAGCCGCGATCAGCATCAAGGTGGAAGAACCTGTGTTTGAGTCACAGACCAAAACCAAACTGGGCTCCCGCGACATGGGACCGAATGGCCCTACAGTCCGCACACATGTAACCAACTTTGTGCAGAAAGAGCTCGACAACTACCTGCATAAAAATCCTGATACATCGGAAATGCTTTTGCGTCGTATACAGGAGTCGGAGCGGGAACGAAAAGCCATTTCAGGCATTAAAAAGTTAGCCAAAGCCCGTGCAAAAAAGGTAAGCCTTCACAACCGCAAGTTGCGCGACTGCCGCATACATTTCAACGACAACGATGAAAAACGGGAAGACTCCAGCATCTTTATAACCGAAGGCGATTCAGCCAGTGGTTCCATCACAAAATCACGCGACGTGGATACCCAGGCCGTTTTCAGCCTGAAAGGGAAACCCCTCAACACCTTCGGGCTAACCAAGAAAGTAGTGTACGAAAACGAAGAATTCAACCTTCTGCAGGCTGCCCTGAATATAGAGGACAGCATCGAAGACCTGCGCTACAACAAAGTCATAATTGCCACGGATGCAGATGTGGATGGAATGCACATCCGCTTGCTCCTCATCACTTTCTTTCTTCAGTTTTTCCCTGAACTAATCAGAAAAGGTCATGTTTTTATTTTGCAGACCCCTCTTTTCAGGGTGCGGAATAAAAAACAAACCCTCTATTGTTACTCTGAAGAAGAAAAATCCGAAGCAGTAAACCTGCTAAAAGGGAGCCCTGAGATAACACGGTTCAAAGGATTGGGTGAAATTTCGCCCGATGAGTTTAAAAATTTCATTGGAGACAGCATCCGGCTTGATCCTGTTCAAATGAAGAAACATGAATCGATGACACAAATGCTTGAGTTTTACATGGGCAAAAACACACCTGAACGACAGGATTTTATCATCGAAAATCTTTATATCGAAAAAGATGAGGTTGCCTGAACCAACAAACATTTATACATATTATGTCTGAAGAAACAGTTCAGCCACAAGATATCAAGCCTGAAGGCGCTATCGTAGAGATTACCTACCTTTCGGGGATGTACAAGGAGTGGTTTCTCGACTACGCCTCTTATGTGATTCTCGAACGGGCTGTACCCTACGTAATCGACGGCTTAAAACCCGTCCAGCGCCGTATCCTTCATGCCATGCGTGAGATGGACGATGGCAGGTACAACAAGGTAGCCAATATTATAGGCCAAACCATGCAGTATCACCCCCATGGAGATGCCTCTATCGGAGATGCACTGGTTCAGCTTGGGCAAAAGGACCTGCTCATCGATATGCAGGGTAACTGGGGAAACATACTCACCGGTGATGGAGCTGCTGCACCTCGTTATATCGAAGCGCGGCTCTCTAAATTCGCCCATGAAATTCTTTTCAATCCCAAAACAACGGAATGGAAACTTTCCTACGATGGGCGTAAGAAGGAACCGGTTACCTTGCCGGCAAAATTCCCCCTGCTTCTGGCACAGGGAGTTGAAGGAATTGCCGTGGGCCTGGCATCAAAGATCTTTCCGCACAATTTCATTGAATTAAATGATGCCGCCATTGCCTACCTGAAAAACGAAGAATTTATCCTTTTCCCCGATTTTCCCACGGGTGGATCTGTTGATGTGGCAAGATACAACGATGGGTTAAGGGGAGGTGCAATAAAAGTAAGGGCAAAAATTGAAAAGCGGGACAGCAAAACACTCGTAATCACTGAAATCCCCTTCGGAAAAACCACAACCACCGTAATTGAGTCAATTATTAAGGCCAACGACAAGGGTAAAATTAAAATCCGGAAAATCGATGACAATACCGCTGCCCATGTTGAGATTCTGG
>CAYMXK010000327.1:0-2443 GCA_964393915.1 uncultured Prolixibacteraceae bacterium | reverse complement strand
AAAATTAAAATCCGGAAAATCGATGACAATACCGCTGCCCATGTTGAGATTCTGGTCCATCTTGCCCCTGGTGTTTCATCCGATAAAACCATAGATGCCCTTTATGCCTTTACAGATTGTGAGGTATCGCTCAGTCCCAATGCCTGTATAGTTGAAAACGACAAACCCGGTTTTATCGGGGTTTCAGAAATTCTGAGAAAATCGGTCGATTCTACCCTGCAATTGCTGAGGCTGGAGCTGGAGATTAAAAAGAAAGAACTCGAAGAGGCGTGGCATTTTGCCTCTCTCGAAAAAATCTTCATCGAGGAGCGTATATACAAGGACAAAGGGTTTGAGGACTCTGAAAATATGGATGCGGCGGTGGCGCACATTGATGGCCGCCTGGATCCCTGGAAGCCAAAGCTTAAACGTGAAATTACGCGCGACGATATCATGCGGCTGATGGAAATTAAAATGGCACGCATCCTCAAGTTCAACGCCTTCAAAGCAACCGATTTACTCCTCAGCATTGAAGAGGAAATCGAACAGGTTATCAAACTCATCGAAAACATCGTTCCTTATACCATTGAATGGTTTGAAAGGCTGAAAAACAAATATGGAAAAGGCCGTGAGCGCCGCACAGAAATCAGAAATTTTGAAAATATTGTTGCGGCAAAAGTGGTTGTTGCCAACGAAAAACTATACATCGACCTTAACGAAGGATTCATGGGCACCGGTCTGAAAAAAGCTGAATATGTGTGCGACTGTTCCGATATGGACGACATCATAGTTTTCAGACGCGATGGTACCTATTTCGTGACCAGGGTGAGTGAAAAAGCCTTTGTTGGCAAGAATGTTATTCACGTAGATATCTTCAGGAAAGACGACGACCGGACCATATACAATGTGGTTTACCGCGATGGAAAAACAGGATTCGCTTACATGAAACGGTTTGCCGTAACAGGAGTGACCCGCGACAAGGAGTATGATGTCACCATGGGTACCAAAGGTTCCAAAATCTTATATTTCTCGCATAACCCAAACGGAGAGGCCGAAGTTCTCAGGGTAATCCTGAAACCAAAACCGCGCATCAAGAAGCTGGTATTCGAGGAGGACATGAGTGAGCTGGCCATAAAAGGTCGACAGTCGATGGGAAACATAATGACTAAATATGAAGTCCACAAAATAACCCTTCATGAGCGTGGAATATCAACCCTCGGGGGTTTAAAGATATGGTTTGATCCTGATGTACAGCGTTTAAATGCAGATAAAAGGGGCAAATTCCTGGGCGAATTTACAGGCGATGACAAAATTCTGGTATTGTATAAAAGCGGAGATTACCAGCTATACAATTACGATCTGGGCACACACTTCGGCAACAATATACTTGCCATTGAGAAGTTTGACCCGAACAAGATACTTTCGGTCGTCTATTTCGACAAAGAGCAGGAATTTTATTACGTAAAACGATTTGAAATAGAAGAAACCCTCAACAAACTGATTTGCTTTATTGGAGACAGCGATAAGAACAAGCTGGTAAGCGTAACCTGGGTAAGATACCCGCGTCTGGAACTTGAATTCGGAGGAAAAAACAGTGACCGGGAAAATGAGATAATAGAAGTGGCAGAGTTTATTGGCATCAAAAGCTGGAAGGCCAAAGGGAAGCGACTGACCAATTTTTATGTGGAGAATATAAAAGAGCTTGAGCCTGTCATCAAAGATGAACATGAGCACGGAGAAGAACTCCCCGGCAATGAGCGTGAGATAACTGATCCCAATGATATTCCTTTTGAAATTCAAAGGCCGGGTGAGGAAGATGCCAATCAAATGACACTTTTCTGACCATGAATATATATCTCATCGGCTATATGGGGTGCGGGAAATCGACATTGGGTCACCAGCTGGCCGACAGACTGGGATTGACCTTTATCGATCTTGATAAATTCATTGAAGAACGCAATTACAAAACGATACCGCAACTGTTTTCAGAGCTTGGTGAAGAGGGTTTCCGGATGCGCGAAAGGAAGGCACTCGAAGAAGTATCAGAGTTCGTGGATGTGGTGGTTGCCACAGGCGGCGGTGCGCCCTGCTTTTTTGACAATATGGAGTTGATGCTCCGGACCGGAATTACCATATTCCTGGATATTGAGACATCCGTTCTTACAGAGAGGCTGCTTAATTCAAAAACCGACAGGCCGCTGATCCGCGGTAAAATGAAGCACGAACTCGCTGCTTTTATTGATGGCATGATGTTAGAACGCCGACCTTATTATGAAAAAGCTGAGATACATATAAAAACTCTAGGAGACACACTGAACAGTGTTTTAGAGGAAATTCAAAAAAAATAAAAAAACCGAAAAAAAACCTTAAAATATTTGCAAAATAAAAAATCAGCATTACCTTTGCTTCACTTCACGTCAGATATAGATCTGACATTGTGTGTTTGGGGGTTAACATTTGAAAA
>CAYMXK010000326.1:0-5595 GCA_964393915.1 uncultured Prolixibacteraceae bacterium | reverse complement strand
ACCGCCGTGCGTCTCTACGGCGGTGCGTCTCTACTGGGTTGATATTTCACCGGTAATTTTGTTTTTCAGGATCACCTTTTTACGTCCGTCGGGAAGGGTTTCTGTTTTTACCAGCCAGTGATCCTCGTCATATTCCACAAAGGCGGTCAGTGGCTCTACCTTTTCGGCACCACGCCATTCATTCAGTTCAACAGGCTCCCACTTTTTGGTTTTGGCCGATTTATAGCAGGCATCCATCACTGCATTGACCACATAGCCATCGTAGAAATTTTCGATGGGTTCGGTTTGGTTTTCGATGGCGTTAAACATATCTGTGAACATGGTATTGTAGCCCAGTTCATGCACCTCGTCGCCCACCGGAAAGAGCCATCCGCTTTCGGTTTCTGACTTTTCGGCCACGTAACCTCCCCTTCCCGGTGCAGAGAACATTTCGAACCCGGTACGCATGAAGTTGTCGAGGCGGATGCTCCCATCTGTTCCGGAGACTTCATCCTTCAGCTCCATACCGCCCCGGAAGCACCAGCTCACCTCAAACTGTCCAATTGCGCCGTTGGCATAGCGCACCAGTCCGATGGCATGGTCTTCGGCTGCGATGGGCTTCACTTGTGTATCGGCCCAGCAAACCACTTCCACCGGACGGATGTGCTTGCCAATAAAGCTCCGGCCGATTTCAATACAGTGGCAACCCAAATCAAGAATGGCGCCGCCTCCCGAAATTTCGGGATTCCAGAACCAGTCGCTGTGCGGACCCGGATGTGCTTCCCTCGAACGCACCCAGAGCACTTTTCCGATGGCACCTTCTATAACCGATTGATGCGCCTTCATATGCTTGGGCGTATAAACCAGGTCTTCGAGGTATCCATGAAAAATGCCTGCACTTTCCACTTTCTGCAGAATTTCCCAAGCTTCTGTGGCATTGCGGGCCAATGGTTTGGTGCATAAAACAGCCTTGCCTGCATCGGCGGCAGCAAAGATGGCGTCGCGGTGAAGATGGTTGGGCAGACCGACCACGACCACATCCACATCGGGATCGTTGATGGCTTCCAGCATGTTGGTGGTGTAGTTGGGAATATTGTACTCCCCCGAAAAAACGCGGGCCCTTTCCTCTGACCGGGAGTAGACAGTTACGACCTTATCGCGGCTGCGCAGGCCGTGCAGCGACATGGTGTAAAAAGTACCGATCAGGCCCGTACCAAGCATGGCAATTCGTTTCATATCCTTGTATTTTAGTTTAAATCGATCTGGTGCATTTGCAATTTATTATTCCGGCCGCATCTGAAATGTTGTGGGTATACCCTTGGCAAACAGATGGTTATAGTTTATTTATTTTTCCCGTAACTTCACCAGGCTGTGCTCATGCTCAGTCTTTCGGCAACCTTTCATCAGCCGGTGAAATGCCTTTAACACCGGCAGGGATCGTATGAACTTCTTTCAAACTTTTCGTTACCCCGGATTAAGTGAATATTTACCTCTCAAGAAATTGAAGCAGTTCCGGAAGATAACCATTTTTCTCTTCTTTACTGCCGTAGCCGAGCATCTTTACCGTTCCTGCGGGCAGCAATCCCGTGAGTTCTCCCTGTCCGTAGACGGGCATACTTCCCGGAACAACATGAAATGCCTCTCCGGGTTCGTAATACATTTCGTTGATCAGGTGCTGACCGGATGGAGGGGCATCCATCAAAACCATTTTCCGGAGAGGATTCTTCCATGCGGTATAATGCAGGAGAGAGGAAGCAGCGGTTCCTTCTGCGACCGCATTCCATTCCATGTTTTTCAGCTGGTCACTGCTTTCGACAAACTGTACCACCAGATCAAGTGCCTCAGCCTGGATGCCCGGAATGCTCTTTCCCGCCAGGTTGGCCCCGAAGGTGTAGTTAAAAGGAATTTTCCGGATCACTCCGTCACCTGAAAAACCGGGATCGTGGAGTTCCCCGATTCCGGGCAGGTCTGCGGATATGATAATGTATCCCTCTTTTATCAGTGCGGCAACCGCCGGATGGTCAAGGATGGCCTCCTTGCCTGCGGGATGCTGCCAGAGCATGAGTTTCCCGGAAGATGCACCCTCTTTCCGGGCGACATAAACCGGCAGAACAAAATCTCCGGTATGGTTTTCAAGAAAATATTTCTCCACCTGCATATCTCCGGTCAGGATCTTCCCGGTATACACCGCGGCTTTCAACTTGCGGTTAAACTTCATCCCCGACAGCCGGATGACTTCGCTTCGCAATTCGTTTTTGGGTAAACTGACTTTGGAAAACGCTTTTTTATTCAGACTGTATACGGTTTCCACTTCCATCGAGGAGGCTACCTGTCCGGTTGGGGTTACCCAAAGTTCTTCAATGGAAAAGGGCTCGATCAGGGTATCCTCTAAGTCGCACTTTAGGGAGAGGTGTTCGCTGAAAAAGGCATATAATGCTTCCCGGTTGTTTTTTGTGGATTCATGCCCGCCCAGATCTTCGACCATACTGATGTTTTCTGGCTTACCAAAAGCAGTGTACGATTTTTTAGCTTCTGCAAAGGTTTCCCGGGCGCCCTGAATGCTGAAGAAATCGTGGGTAGTGGTTATCATCAGGGTTGGTTTGGGTGCCCTGATGTGCAGGAAGTCGGGGTGGTCAAATCCTTTTGCGATGGCGTTGTAGGGATTTTGTTCGGCATCCTGCGGCCCGATCGACTGCAACAATCTTCTGAAGCTGGTGATGTAACACTCTGGCGCCGAGGCATAAATGCGGTCATCGCAGGCAGCGATCATGGCTGATTGGGTTCCTCCTCCCGAACGGCCGGTAATGCCAACCCTTGTCATATCAACCTCTGGCCGGGTAGCCAGGTAATCGATCGCCCTGATGCCATCCCAGATAAAATAATCCGAAAGGGAGGAGCCTGCAAGCAGGGTTTGCACCCCGGCATAGGAGTGTTCCCTGGTTGGGCCGCCAACCTTTGACTTACCTGTTGCCGGATCGGGATACTGTAACCTTTCTCCCTGGCCCAGGGGATCGAAGGCAAAAACGATAAAACCTTTTTCCACCAGGTTGAGCATTACCCGCTGGTAGGCATCGCTCCTGAAACCCAACTCGGTATGTCCGGCGCAGTATATTACCACGGGAGCCGGGGTTTGCCGCACTTTGGGAATAAAGAGACAGGCAGTTACGTAAAATCCGGGCTGTGATTCAAAAAGAATTTTCTCAGTCGTAAACTTTTCGCGCTCCAGGGTACCTGTTATCCGGGCATTCAAGGGCGTTCTGTCAAATTTGGACAGGGAAGCGCAAAGTATGTTTTTTGCTGTTTCCTGATGCAGTTTCCAGTCTGATGTGGTTTTCAGTCCGGCGATTTTTTCCTCGCGCTGATCAAGCAGTTGAAAGGCTTCGTTGCTGATGACGCGGTACAAGGCTTCATGGTTGGATTGGTGGACAAGCCACTTTGAGCTGCTGCCCCGGTTGGCATTCAACACCGGTTTGTTTAGTTCCTGGGCGTAAACCGTGCTTCCTGTCAGTAAGAGAGAAAGGATCAACAACAGGTAGTTCTTCATAGCGATTATTTTATTGGCGAATATCTTTACAAGGTTATTAAAGATTATTCAATATTCCAATAGGGATAATTATTCGTCCAGGTATTTAAATCGCCATCGTTCATTTGGTGAAACAGTATGCTCCCGTTTAACTATCTCCTCTACATTTTCAATAATTCCGGGATGCAATTCTGAGATGTCGGTAGTTTCACCCGGATCGTTTTCGAGGTCATAAAGCTCCCATTTCCTGTTGCCCTTGTGCATCTCCTTGCGCAGCGCTTTCAAGTTTCCAATGCTAACTGCCATTTGTCCGCCATATTCAGGGAATTCCCAATAAATGTAAGGATGTTCCTCCTGTTTTTCTCCCTTCAGGGCAGGCAGGAAACTTATCCCGTCTGTTTCAACAGGCTGGGTGATACCGGCCACCTGGGCCATTGTTGGCAGGACATCGTAAAATACGGAGGCATGGCTGGTGGTTGTGCCGGGTTGGATATTTCCCGGCCACGTCGCGATCATCGGAACCCTGATACCCCCTTCGTGCAGGTATCCTTTGCCATATCCATGCTCACTGCGAAATGGTCCTGCGCTTTCGAACCAGGGCGAATCTGTTCCTCCATTGAAGGTGGGGCCATTGTCACTGGTTAAAATAATCAGTGTATTGTCGTATAGACCCAGCTCTTTTAATTGTTGCACCAGTAACCCTACCTGTTCATCGAGGTGACTAACCATGGCAGCATATGCAGCACGAGGATAACGGTGCGGGAAATAGCCCCTCTCTCCGAGGTAAGGCTTTTCATCACCGAATTTGTTAACATAGTAATCCACCCATCGTTGCGGGGCCTGCAGAGGTGCGTGAGGGATGGGGGTTGCCCAGTAAAGGAAAAACGGCTGTGCCTTGTTGTCCGCAACAAACCGGGTAATGGCATCAAACATCATGTCTGGTGCATAATCATTAAGTTGAAATGGGGCATAGCTGCCGGGATCGAGAGGGTCTGCCCCTGCTGCCAGTTTGGTGTTGGGTGCAATGGTATCGTTGTTCAGGTATACCCGCCTGTCGTTTTCCCAGAGGTGCACCGGATAGAGCGTATGTGCCTGCCGCTGGCAGTTGTATCCATAAAAGTAGTCGAATCCCTGTTTGTTGGGAACGCCTTCAGTGTGAGGGGCCCCTAATCCCCATTTGCCCACTATGGCCGTTTTGTAGCCTGCAGACTGCAGCATGGAGCCTATAGTGACGGTACCGGCCTTTAACGGCCTTTGCCCCTCAAGCGATGAATCGGCAATCATGGCACGGTAGTTCCACACTTCCCCGCGGTCAGCCCATTCGTCGTTTCCCCGGACCTGCGAATTGCCGCTGTGCCGGCCGGTGAGCAAAATCGACCTGGCCGGAGCGCATACCGGAGCGCCGGTATAGTGCCGCGTAAACATTATGCCATTAGCAGCAAGGGCGTCGATGTTGGGTGTTTCAATTTTCTTCTGTCCGTAACAGCCCAACTCCCCATACCCCAGGTCATCGGCCAGGATATAGATGATATTGGGTTTTTGGTTTATCTGCGAATCTTCCCCTTTTTTACAGGAGGTCGCCACACAGGCTATCAATAGCCCGGGTATGATTAATTTATCGGTAATATTTGTCATACAGATAGTGATAATAAATTTCAAAAGTTGTTTTCTGCAACCTGTCAGTGGTTTATTACAAAATAAACAAAAAAAAAGCACAGACAGCTGCCATTCCCTATGCGAAGAAGGCAACTGTCCGGCTTTATTTGATAGAGTTGTAATCCTAGTTTATCCAACCTGGGTTTTGAACGAGTTTTGGATTCAAAGCCAGGTCATCTGAAGGAATCGGATACAGGTAAAAACGGTCTTGCCAGCCTTTTCCATCCTGAACGGGATCGTTAAACAGGTAAATGTAGCCTTCCGTGAGGTTTGTAGCGGGGAGCTTGGTTACCGGATCAAGTATTCTTACCTGCCCTGAAACTGCTGACTTTTTCACCCACATTCCATGTTGCTGCCTGTTAAGGAACCAGGGGGCCTTTTTCCAGCGGCGGATATCATAAAACCCAAAACCTTCGCCGATTAATTCAACAATTCTT
>CAYMXK010000325.1:0-5628 GCA_964393915.1 uncultured Prolixibacteraceae bacterium | reverse complement strand
CGGGGGGATCAGACTGTCTTCCCGGACGGCATCCGGCAAGCAGGATTGTAGTCACCCAGAGAAACATTGACCCGATATTTATCCACGATCTACTACTCCAGCGTGGGTATTCTTTTTTCATGAGTATAATTGTTTTGCCTGTTAATGGTCACGTTGCCCCGATAGCTATCTGAGGCCCCATGTTTGCTCCGCCATCTGCCGGAGCGGTTGGCGGATTATTCATTCCGGCTTGTGGCCGTAATTTTTGAAAATCCGCTTTTCAATTTAAAAATCTTCCTTTCTTCACCTGCAAAGTTAATCCTGCCCGAAGAAGCTGTGATCTTTCCATTTATTTTCACTTCAACGAACCTGTGTGGAAGCCAGATTTCGGCCTCCGTGTTCCCGGGAACCTTTATATCCATTTCCCAGGTATCGTTTTCGTCCAATAACTTAAAGTCAATTCCTCCACGGATGGATGGTTTTCTTAGTTCCATGTACTTCAGTCCCCCCGGCTGAGGGACAATCCTGAATTTTCGAAAACCCGGTTCCAAAGGCTCAATTCCTGCTACCTTCCTGACTATAATATTGGCAGGTGCCGAGCCCCAGGCATGGTTCCATGTGAGGTTTGGCTTGTAATATTCATCCCAGGCTTCAGTCGTCATCGTCGATCCTACCCTGATCATGTTCATCCAGCTGCGCTTGTCCCCGGAGGTCATCAGTCCAAGGGCGTATTCAGGAAACCCTGAATTATACAGGCCATCCAGAAGGTATTGGGCGCCATATACACTGCACGCCATTCCCTTATTTTTAACATATGCCACTACAGACGGGATGTTTTCAGATGGAACCAATCCAAACGCCAGAGGAAACATATTGGCATGCAGAGCAGCATGGTCCGTGCCTTCTCCATCCACAAAAATACCCTTTGCAGAATCAAAAAATGTATTAAGAATGCTTGATTTTACCAATTCCGCCCTGCCTTTGAAAAAATCCCGGTCATCTTTTCTGCCCAGGACACCGGCGATTTCAGACATCAGCGTCAGGCTCCGGAAGTGAAAGGCATTGATTACTGTGTTATAACCGGTTATCACATATCCATCGCGTTCGCCACCGGGTGTAGGTCCCTTATTTTTTCCCTGCGGCATACCCTCCGGTGTTCCCTCCGGCCAGTCGATGTTGTCGCGAAACTTATTTCCCACGTAATGAATACTTTCAAAAAACTCCGGAGTTGCATTCACCGATCCTGAGCTGATAAGTCCGTCCTCCCTGGCCAGCGCGATCAGGGATTTTGCCTTCAGGTCTTCGTAACGGGAACTTAAAAACTCCATATTGCCGGTATGCATATAGTCCTCCCACGCCATAAAAACCATATGTATCTGCCATTCGGTGGGCCATGATGCATGATAGATCAGGAAATCAGACGAATAGCGGGCTATGCTAAATTCACGGTCTACGGCATAATGCCCAAGTTGCTGAATATAGGCATCGGCCTCATAGGGCATCCTTTCCCTGTTACCATCGGCATAGATTCCAAGAAACGGGGTTGCCTTCAGGGTATATTTACATAAATCCCAAATCTGATTAAGGTTTTCATTATCACAATAAAAGTAGGAAGCCTCATCATCAAATGGGTAGTAAAGCGACTGTCTGACAGCACGGTGCACAAGGAAATCCTGGTTGTCGCTTACGATCTCCACAAACCGGAAAGGGAGCACTTCCGGATAGAACGGCGCCAGTTTTTGCGTGTGTGGAGAACGGATGGTATGGGGAGGATTCTCAACGGAATAGGTATGTCGTCCCTGCTTTAAAATAAGGTCAGAACGGGCAAATCCGATGTTCGACAAACCCGGTTCTTTATTAACCGTAAGATGAGGGTTCTGACGTTCACCCAAAAAAACATGGAGGAGCTGGCCCTCTTTTTCCGTTTCAATGTCAAGCTGGAGTGTTCCAAAAGCAGCCTTCCCGAAGGCGGCAAAATAATTCCTGCCATTCTTTTGCTGATGTATTTCCGGCTCAGAAGGATGAAACGTGGCCGTTTGCCGGTTTTCGCTGACCCAGCTGCTGTCGCTCAGTTGAACGTACCTGCTTTCACCTGGCCACTTTAATTCTTTCCTGGAAAATTCGCCGGTATTAAACTGCCGGACTTCGCTGTAATCGCTTTCCTGGTGCCCTGTTCCCCAGACTTTCACCTTCCAGTAATAACTGAAATTAGTCCTTAACGGTTTTCCACCGTAAGCCACATCAACCGAAACTGAAGATCGTTTTTTCCCGCTGTCCCAATAATCGGCCATTCCTTCTTCCAGCAATTCCGGGGAAGATGCCACAAGTATCCTGTAGCCTTTCTGCATGCCTCCCTCAACAGGAAAAATCCAGCCAAATTCCGGAATACTGTCTGTAATCACCGCCAGTTCAGGTGCCCTAAGCAGTTCACAGAGCAAACCCGAAGGGGCAGGAATGGACTTTTTATCAACCGGCGCGCAGGCAGCCAGCAGCAATAAAACTATTATGAGATGGAAATAAATTTTCTTCATAGAACTAAAAGCGAAAATTAAAAAGAACTCATAAAACAGTCGTTGGAAGAAGGTGTTTTATTTCACATTTAGTATGCCATCACCCTTTATTCCTTCAATCCTCACCTTCGATATGGAATGGTTCCGCACATCCTTCAGGATGATCTGGCTTGTTTGATTCGTGGGATGAATATCAATTTTATCAAGCATCAGGCCGTCAACATCATCAAAAACGAATGCCGGACGGAAATCCCTTTCCCAGACTTTCAGGTTAACGTCCTTCAACGTAAGCCCTTTCACGTGCCTGACGTAAAATGCCCAGGAAGGCAACTCCCCAAACATATGAAATTCCGGGTATTCAGCTGCATTCTCCGGTACTGAATCAAGCCGGTGCAGGGGAATATGCGCATAACCGTTGTTTGCCCGGCCGGAATATTCGATCCGTATATTCTCCAGATTTACATTTTCTACCATATGACCGGGTATGCCGGTGATGGATGCCGGGAAAACGTTGTGGAAGAAAGGCAATTCAGGCCCGCGAATATCATATTTCAGGTCGGGGGCACCAAAGGGAACCTGCACCACCACATCGCGGATGGAAATATTTTTAAGGGTGCCTACCTTACCACCAACATTTCGGTGCCCCAATTTGATAAAAATAGCATTGCCCGTATTGTTGGCCTTTATATTGGAAATATCGATATTTTCCAGGATTCCGCCGTCGACAGATTCGAGCGCAATGGCCGACCGGAAAGTGTCATAGACGAAAATATCCTCAATCCTGACATTTCGGAAACCGCCGTAAGAAGCAGTTCCGAATTTAATGGCACTGGCACTTGACCGGACGGTACACCGGGCGATGTAAATACTGTCGTTCAGGTATTCTGCGTGGTGTGATTTCAGGCAGATCCCGTCGTCGGCAGCATTTATAAAAGAATTGGTCAGTCTGACATTTTTACAGTCGCTGATATCAATGCCATCGTTGTTCCAATAATCATCACTATCCACCGTAACAGCATCAATGACAATATTTTCCGACCTGTCGAGGTGGATGACCCAGTTGCATGAATTCCTGAAGGTCACCCCTTCAAGACGAATCTGCTCACAAAGCCTGAACTCAACCAGTTTTGGCCTTAATTCCGGACGCTTTCTCCGGATGTTGTACCCATACTCAGTGAGGATACCAGCATGGTAAAGGCTGTCGACCGCCAGCGCGAGCAACCTTCCCCGGCCGTTGATAATCCCTTCACCGGTAATGCCAATATCCCTGACATTTTCAGCATCGATCAGGTGCCTGAGGGTTTTCCCGTCGAGGTAATCGTAAATATTGACACTTCCCAGGATCACAGCACCATGTTCCAGGTGCAGGGTAATGCCCGGTTTCAACGACAGGCTGCCAGTATGGTAAATGCCTTCAGGAAAAATGAGTTTACCACCTCCCTGACCCGACAATTCATCGATGGCCTTCTGCAATACCTTAGTGTTCAGGAATACACCATCACCGTTAGCACCTTTCGACAGTACATTAACTTCTTTCTGAGCCTGAACGGAACCACACACCGCACTCACGGGCAAAACCATGAACCAGACTATGATCAGGACAAACCATTTGGGCATTACTGTCAATTTACTCATAACCTTTGATTGATTATTGATGAATGATTATTGACTATTGATGAATGATTATTGATTAATGATTAATGACGATAACTGACAATTTGTTAATGACAATTAATGACTATTAGTTAATGACTATTAATGACTATTAATGACAATTGGTTAATGACAATCGCGGCAAGAAGCCACCACCACAGCCAGGATATGGTTATTTCCCATAACCATATCCGACTGTGAGATAATGCTTTATAACAACCAAGCTGTTGTGATGTTTTTCTAATATCCCTGATTTTGAGGGATAGAAGGAGAAGAACGGTCGATTTCGTGTTGCGGTATCGGACGTAACAGATGGATAGCGGTGGGATTACCCTTTGCCTTGGTCCAGAAATTGTATTTTTTGGTCCTTTCGATCAGCTTACCGGTTCTTTTAAGATCAAACCAGCGGTTGAACTCCCCAAACAGTTCCCTGGCACTTTCGTCCAGGATCATGTCGATGGAGATGTTGGAAGCGGTGGCCCTGTAGGAAACCGTTTCCAGGGAGCTGAGATCTTCCGGGAATTTGGCAGCTTGCGGGTCTACACCCACGCCAACTGCACGGTCAAGCACTTTGTTGTAATAGATATGGGCGCCGCCCAGAGCACCACCCGTAGCGCCTTTCAATATTGCCTCTGCAGCAATAAGATAAGCTTCGGCAGATCGGAACAATGCAAAGTCAAAAGTACCGTATCCGTCGCCATAAGGAATTCCTGGCTGCCAGAATTTCCAGGTCGACGGTGTCGGTGCCGTCAGACGGGAAATAGGTACCCCATTATTCATCTCACTGATGTTCATGACTGCATATTTTTTCGTTCCGCCCTCATCAATTCCTTTGGCAGCACCGGTAGCAGGCATATTCCAGGGTGGCCAGTAGGCAACTGTATCACCTACGACATAGCTTACCCTCTTGGTGGGATCTGTGTAGCTGTAAGAATAATTATTTACTGCAGTGAGTGCGTAAATTACATTCAGGAAATTGTGTTCATAACGGCTGTCTTTTTGTGGATCGTACATCCTGTAAATCACCGGTGACGGATAGTTCTGCCAGAGATGGCGGTTATAATCGCTGGTACGGCCGGTACTGCCTACCAGTTCCCCATTACCTGGGAATATCGAATGGTAATAATTGCCCGGCTGCCTGGTACCGGTACCGGGCACTTCCATCGCATTGGTCAGCTCATCCGGATTGTACTGAATCGCAAAAACCACCTCCGAATTACGGTCATTCTGTGCACCGGTGTACTGTTTCAGCGGATTTTTATCTCTTTTCGGGAAAAGGGTATTATACTGGGGAACAAGCGGGTACGCAGCGATCACCTTATCTGCATAGTCAAGGGCCTTTTTAAAGTCATCATTGCTGCCGCCCAGTGAATTGTTGAAGTTCCATCCACGAGTGAGATAAACGCGGGCAAGTAAAAACTGTGCCGCCCCTTTGGTCGCCCTGCCATAATCGGTTGCCGTAACCGGAAGAGCTGCTTCCGCTTCG
>CAYMXK010000324.1:0-5632 GCA_964393915.1 uncultured Prolixibacteraceae bacterium | reverse complement strand
CTTTAGCTACATTTCCGACCATTTTGAAAATACCTACTGGATTCCGGGCAATCACAAATATTACCATTCATGCCGAACAATTCAATCAATTGCATACTGAAAGTTTAATATTTCTAAAACAGGCACTCCACCACAACTCCACCACTAAAAAAGTGGTGGTAACCCATCATGTTCCTACCTTTTTAAATTATCCGGAAAAGTTTAGAGGCGATGCTTTAAACGAAGCATTTGCTGTTGAATTGTATGATTTTATTGAAGACTCGGTTGCAGATTACTGGATTTTTGGTCATTCACATTTCAATACTGCTGATTTTAAAATTGGCAGCACGCAGTTATTGACGAATCAACTGGGATACGTGAAGTATGGAGAACAAAAACTGTTTAACACAAAAAAGTTTATTAATATATGAATATCAACATCTTTGATTTCAGGCATACACTATTCGGCAAAAAAATGAAAAGAAAATTTGCAATTTAAAAATGTTGGTTACTTTTGTTTCGTATAAATACGAAATAGATTTCATGTCAGTCAAAAAGAAATATTATACCGAAGAACAAGAAAGGATAGCACGAATAGGTAAGGCACTCTCCAACCCTGTGCGGGTTTATATCCTCGATTTTCTGGCAAACAACCTGGATAAGTGTTGCTACAGCGGAGATATGGCGGATGATTTGCCCATCGCCCGTTCCACGCTTTCGGAGCATTTAAAGGAACTGAAAAAAGCCGGCCTCATTCAGGGTGAGATCAACCCTCCTTATATTAAATATTGTCTGAACCGTGACAACTGGGAAATTGCAAAATTAATGCTTGGCCGGTTCTTTAACAGGTAAAAAAATTTAAATAAACAATTCGGGTTTTCCCGAAATATCAAAACTTACAATTATGGATTTTCTGCATAATTTAATTGACAATTCCCAATACGCTTTTGTTACTGCCTTTGTCCTCGGGCTAATGACCGCCATAAGTCCATGCCCATTGGCTACAAATATCTCCTCCATAGGATTTATCAGCCGGGACATTAAAGACCGGAACCGTGTTTTCTACAGTGGCCTGGTTTATACCTTAGGTAGGGCCATCAGCTACACAGCATTAGCTGTGATCTTGTTCTTTGGTGCCAGTCAGTTTAATATCTCAATGATATTTCAGGGCTGGGGAGAAAAATTGATTGGGCCACTCCTTATTATCATAGGTTTGTTTATGCTCGATGTTCTGAAAATAAGGTTGCCTGGTTTCTCAGGATTAACTGAAAAAATCGGCTCCAGGGGTGGTGGCAAGTATTGGGGAGCGTTGTTGCTTGGAATAGTATTCGCCCTGGCTTTTTGCCCATACAGCGGAGTACTCTATTTTGGAATGCTGATTCCCATGACCATAGCGAGTCCGACCGGATTATACCTGCCCTTAGTGTTTGCCCTTGCAACAGGGCTTCCGGTAATTCTTTTTGCCTGGCTGCTGGCATATGCCGTTGGGAATGTGGGTAAACTCTATAACCGGATTAAAACATTTGAAATCTGGTTTCGCAGAGTGGTGGCTATCCTCTTTATTGGCATTGGCATATATTATCTGCGCATTTTCTTTATGTAAAAATTTTAACAAACTGTTTCGTTTTTTTCCGAATTAACATTATATGGAACTTAAAAAAGAACTCCAAATCCTCTTATGGATGGTGATCGTATTCCTGGCCATTTTTTTCCTTCCTGTTGAAAGCAAAGTATTTAACACGGCCATTGACGCCACCCTCGACCTGTCGAAATGGTATGCCCGGGAGCATGTGATTCTCTGCCTCCTGCCGGCATTCCTGATTGCAGGCGTAATCTCGGTATTTGTCAGCCAGGCTTCGGTGATAAAGTATTTTGGTGCAAAAGCCAAAAAATGGGTGGCCTATACAGTGGCATCCGTATCAGGTACCATTCTGGCAGTTTGTTCCTGTACTATTCTGCCGCTTTTTTCAAGTATCCACAAGCGGGGTGCCGGATTAGGCCCTGCGGTGGCCTTTTTGTACTCGGGACCGGCCATTAACATTCTGGCCATCATCCTCACTGCCAGGATCCTGGGAATAGAATTAGGCGTAGCCCGGTTTATCGGGGCAGTAGTTTTCAGCGTGGTAATAGGGGTAACCATGTCTCTCATCTACCGGAAGGAAGAGAAAGCCAAACGTGAAGAACAGATGAACTTCCCCGATGTGCCCGAAACCCGCCCGATCTGGCAGACTTCCCTCCATTTTTTCACCCTGGTCCTGATCCTCGTGTTTGCCAACTGGGGAGCGCCCGGATCGGGAGACACCACCAGCGCATGGTATTTTATCTGGGCCTATAAATGGCACATTACCGGAGTTTTCGGATTGGTTATGGTCTGGTCAATGATATATATCCTGAAACTGAAATCATGGCAGGTACTTACTGGTGCAGTCGTAACTGCTCTCAGCGCGTTCCTTTTTTCCAATCCGCTTATAAGTATGGTAGTCGGTATTGCTGCTGTGAGTTCCATTGCGCTGATGGACAAATCAGACGATGGGGAAAACCGCGAGTGGATCGTTTCAACCTGGGGATTTACCAAACAGATTGTGCCTCTTTTAGCCATCGGGGTTGTTATTGCCGGATTCCTCCTGGGCTCAACCCATGATGACGTCAGTATTCCAGGGGTAATCCCCAATGAATGGATCGCCTGGCTGGTGGGCGGCAATTCTTTTTCTGCCAATTTCTTTGCCTCTTTGGTCGGTGCATTTATGTACTTTGCCACCCTGACAGAAGTACCAATCCTTCAGGGATTGCTCGCTTCCGGGATGGGTAAAGGCCCCGCTCTGGCCCTGTTGCTTGCCGGCCCCTCGCTCTCTCTGCCCAATATGCTGGTAATCAGGGGCGTAATGGGTACGCAAAAAACCACCGTTTATATTGTTATCGTGGTCATATTATCAACAGTTGCAGGATTAATTTTTGGAAGTTTATAGCATTTTGGCCGCAATAATTTTCCTGATGAAGTAACTTTATAGAAAATTAAAATCAAAACAACCAAAACCAAAACATGAAGCAATGGAACAGAAAAAAGCATTCGTTTTTATCGGGTTGCTGGTTATTGCCCTGGTCATAATAACCACTCTGAACCAGACAGAAACTGCTCCGCAGTTGTTGCACATCAACCACGCGAAAGAATCACAGTCAACAGTTTGCCCACCGTTCAACCTCTACGATGAAGAGGGTAACCTCATTGATCCGGTGAACGGGATCAATGCTGATAAGCCTTATTCCCCGCGACAGACCTGCGGCAAATGTCACGACTACGACAAGATTACCAAAGGGTACCACTTTCAGCAGGGCGCTGATGAAGTTGCTACAGGCACCTACGCCGAGAGGTACCAGTGGGTATCGCACCCCGGTAATTTCGGTGGCAACTGGTGCTCACCTGCACCACTCTACCGCTATCTTTCGCCTAAGAATAACAACTCAGCACGTATGATGGATATGACTGCATTTACCTTCTTTTCCGGGTCTTGCGGCGAATGTCACCCCGGAGGAGGCCAGGGAGAATTCGACCGCCTCGGGAACCGTTACGATCAGTTTATGGCCGAAAAAGGATATGAGCCCGGAGGCATCAATGATTTTGATGGCGATTACTACCAGGCACGATGGACGGAATCGGGCGTATTGGAAGGTGATTGCATGATCTGCCACCAGCCGGGCTACGACAATGGGCTCCGTAAGTCGCAACTGAAAGCGATGAATTTCCGTTGGGCGGCTACCGCAGCATCTGGACTGGCAATCGTTACCGGGTCGGTAGACAAAAAAGAGGAGGTAACAGTAACCTACGACCTGGCAAAATTTGATGCCAGTGGAAAACTCTCGCCCCATATCGTGCGGGAACCACGCAATGAGGCTTGCCTTAACTGCCATGCCCAGCCCGGATGGAAAAAGCGGGGAGCCAATTATGGACACCGCACAGATGTGCATATCAGGGCAGGCATGAAGTGCGTCGACTGCCATCCTGCTGGTTCAAGGGCCATGGATCCGAGAATCAACGAAAGGGAAATGCACCAGTTTGCAAAAGGCGATGATCCGGGCGGCAAAGTCAGGGATGACCTGGATAATACCGTTACCAGCTGCAACCACTGTCATACGACCGGCTATCTGGGAGCACCGGTGGCCAAACATGCCTGGCTTCCTTCGCTGCATCTCGACAGGATCGCCTGCCAGACCTGCCATATTCCGGAACGTCTGGTAAAAGCAGCCCAGGTTCAGGCCAGCGATGTGTTCAACCCCGGAACTAAAATATCCACTAAAGGGAAAAAACTCTGGGTGTTTTATGGTCCCGACATGAAATACTACAACCATTACGGAAACCTCGAAATGATGGGATTTGATGATAAACCCACCGATCCCTTCCGCCCGTTACTGGCAAAATACAACGGGCTGATAAGGCCTGTAAACCGCGTGCACAGTGCCTGGCCGGGAATAGAATCTGAAGGAATTCCGGGTCTCCATCAACCTAAAATGAATGATATCGTCGGCATGTGGGAGGCTCATTTCAGCGATCCGTCCATCTATCCTGAACTGGCTCTTATCACCGATGACAATGGGGATGAGATTCCGGAAGTGAACCGTCCGGAAGAGATCGGGGCATTAATTACTGCCGTGACCACAATGCTCAACAAAACCAAATACCCCATGGAGGGTAAAAGAGTGGTCTGGGCCTATAATGACAGGGTATATACTTCCGGAACCGAATTCTACACCATCGAAAAGGAACTATGGGAGGCTTCACCCTTTGCAAATACGCACACATTTAACCATGACGTATACCCTGCCAATGCGGCACTGGGCAGCCAGGGTTGCACAGAATGCCATTCACTTTCCTCCGGAATGTTTTATGCACAGGCGGTTAAATACCCGTTTGGTGAAGACGGACTTCCGGTTTATGAACCCCAGTATTTCAACCTGGGAATGGGTGCCTCTCAGGTCTGGATTTCCGCAGTAAGGGAACAATACCTTAAATCGTTCCAGATTCCGGCTATTATCCTGCTGCTGCTCTTAGTGTTGCTTTCAGTAGCATTTTCTGTAAATGCATCCCATAACCATGTCACCCTCTCATCAACCTCTCTTTGGCTGATCTACGGCATACTGATGGCGGCCCTGCTTTTCGTTTTCCTGAAACCCGACATCCATGCCTATATTTTACCCGAAAGGATCTGGTTCGACAAAAATCATTTCTGGCTGGCGCTGTTTGCCCTGTTTGCAGGATTATATTCCTGGCTGCAAATGAAAAAAGAGGGTGAGGCAAAATCAACAATGGCAATAATTCAGGCCGTTATGCTGATAGTTTCCCTGATTTCAGGGGTACTTATGCTGATAAATTTTTCAGCCATTTACAAGCTGGTGGCAGTAGCCTACTCCTCCTTTGATACAGCTGTTGCAATTAGCGTGCTGGTTTCCATCATATGGTTCATTGGCAAACAGGTCAGGAGTTTGCAGGTTAAAAATGCGTAAGAGAATGGTTGTAAACTCAATTATTCACCCGGATATCCTACAGTCTGGGCAAGAATGATGTGCTGGTTGGGTCGCAGCTTCAGCAATTCTTTTGCCTTTACTTTGTCAATTTGTCCGCGGACTATGGTAGCCAGTCCTTCCGAGGCACAATACAGAT